>NZ_JBCOCI010000106.1:0-12286 GCF_040929485.1 Phocaeicola sp. RTP21198st1_B8_RTP21198_201120
AGAAACCATTTCCCGGACATCGGCTTTTTCCGGCTATTAGCATGGCAAAACCCAGAAAAAGAATTAGCCAAAGTGTTTCTTGTGAAATATAAAGGCAAAATCATAGGTGGTTCTATCTGTCTTTTCTCAAAAGAAAGTGCTTATCTGTGGTTCTCAGGAGGTATGCGGAAAACCTATGCTTTTCTTTACCCCGGTATTCTAGCCGTATGGGCACCTATTACCTATGCTCACGAAAAAGGATATGCACATTTGGAATTCATGGATGCAGGATTACCGTTCAAAAAGCACGGTTACAGGGACTTTATACTCCGCTTTGGCGGCAAGCAGAGCAGTACACGCCGCTGGTTCCGCTTCAGTTGGAAGTGGCTGAACAAACTCTTGTGCAAATTCTATATTTAATTCATTTTTGTCTTTTTGTCTAAAGTGTTGTGAAGCATCTCGCAAATAAGAAATAAAATTGAAGAAATATTTCTTTATTTAACTCGAAATTACTTTCTTTGTGCAGTTTTATCTGAAAACTTGAGTATAAAACCAAACTATTAAAATTATAAGATCATGAAAATCTCACACATTGAACACCTGGGCATTGCCGTAAAGAGCATTGAAGAGGCCCTGCCGTATTATGAAAACGTATTAGGTCTGAAATGCTACAATATCGAAACAGTAGAGGATCAGAAAGTTAAAACCGCTTTTCTGAAAGTAGGTGATGTTAAAATAGAACTGCTGGAACCTACAAGCCCCGAAAGCACTATCGCAAAGTTCATTGAAAAAAATAATGGCAACGGTGGTATGCATCATTTGGCTTTTGCAGTGGAAGATGGTGTGGCAAATGCGTTAGCCGAAGCGGAAACCACTGGCATCCGTCTCATTGACAAAGCTCCGCGTAAAGGTGCTGAAGGTTTGCAAATTGCTTTTTTACATCCCAAATCAACTTTGGGCGTCCTGACTGAGCTTTGCGAAAAACCATAAAACACGAGATCTGACTATTCACGATTGAAATCAGTGTATTTAGTCTGGTTCAAGCGTAAATAGAAATATTTTTTAATCGTAAATTGTAAAATCATAAGTAAAATGAGCAATCAACTTGAAAAAATAAAAGAGCTTATCGAACGCCGGGCTACAGCACGCATGGGTGGAGGTGATAAAGCAATTGCAAAACAGCATGAAAAAGGAAAATATACAGCCCGCGAACGCATAGCCATGTTGCTGGATGAAGGCAGTTTCGAAGAAATGGATATGTTTGTGGAACACAGATGCACCAATTTCGGCATGGAGAAAAAACATTATCCGGGCGACGGTGTAGTAACAGGTTGTGGTACCATAGAAGGACGTTTAGTTTACATCTTTGCACAGGATTTCACTGTTTCTGCCGGTTCTCTGTCAGAAACAATGTCTCTGAAAATCTGCAAAGTAATGGATCAAGCCATGAAAATGGGTGCTCCCTGTATCGGTATCAATGACTCGGGTGGCGCACGTATTCAAGAAGGTATCAATGCGCTGGCCGGTTATGCTGAAATTTTCCAACGCAATATTCTTGCTTCAGGTGTTATTCCACAGATTTCAGGTATTTTCGGTCCTTGTGCAGGCGGAGCTGTTTACTCTCCTGCGCTGACAGACTTCACATTGATGATGGAAGGCACATCATACATGTTCCTTACCGGACCGAAAGTGGTAAAGACTGTTACAGGTGAAGATGTAAGCCAAGAAAACTTAGGTGGTGCAAGCGTTCATTCTACCAAATCCGGTGTTACTCATTTTACTGCCAAGACGGAAGAAGAAGGGTTAGCCATGATCCGCAAATTGTTAAGCTATATTCCTCAAAATAATCTGGAAGAAGCTCCCTATGTAGACTGTACCGATCCTATCGACCGTCTGGAAGACTCTTTGAACGAAATTATCCCCGACAGCCCCAACAAACCATACGATATGTATGAGGTGATCAGCGCCATCGTAGATAATGGTGAGTTTTTGGAAGTCCAACCTCACTACGCTAAAAATATCATCATTGGTTTCGCACGTTTCAACGGACAATCTGTAGGTATTGTTGCAAACCAGCCAAAATACCTGGCGGGTGTACTTGACAGCAATGCGTCACGTAAAGGTGCGCGTTTTGTACGTTTCTGCGACGCTTTCAATATACCTCTTGTTTCATTGGTAGATGTTCCGGGATTCCTTCCAGGCACAGGACAAGAATACAACGGCGTAATCCTCCACGGCGCCAAGTTGCTGTATGCTTACGGCGAAGCGACTGTACCCAAAGTAACAATTACCCTGCGTAAATCATACGGCGGATCTCACATTGTAATGAGCTGTAAACAACTTCGCGGTGATATGAATTATGCATGGCCTACTGCCGAAATCGCCGTTATGGGTGGTGCAGGTGCAGTAGAAGTATTATACGCCCGCGAAGCCAAAGAACAGGAAAATCCTGCCGCATTCCTAGCCGAAAAAGAAGCTGAATACACCAAGCTGTTCGCCAATCCTTACAATGCTGCCAAATATGGCTATATTGATGATGTGATTGAACCGCGTAATACCCGTTTCCGCATCATCCGTGCATTGCAACAGTTGCAAACTAAGAAATTAACCAATCCGGCTAAGAAGCATGGTAATATTCCTCTTTAATTAAAAATTAAAAATTGAGAATTGAACATGAAGAAATTAAATATAGGAATATTCCTTTCTTTGCTGCTGATGGTGGGTTTATGTTCTTGTGGAGAACAGAAATCAAACACCAAGCTGGTACTGAATGAAGTGCTGATTGAAAATGAAAGCAATTTCCAAGATGACTACGGAGTACACAGCGCATGGATTGAAATATTCAATAGATCATTTGGTAGCGCAGACCTTGCCGGTTGTTTACTGAAAGTGAGCAGCCAGCCTGGAGATACTGCTACTTATTTTATCCCTAAAGGTGATGTATTGACTTTGATCAAACCTCGCCAGCACGCTTTGTTCTGGGCAGATGGTGAACCTAACCGTGGTACTTTCCACACCAACTTCACCCTGAATGCCGCAACGAACAATTGGATCGGCTTGTATGATTCAGGCAAGAAATTATTGGATCAGATTATAGTTCCTGCAGGTACATTACAGGCAAACCAATCATACGCACGTGTCAGCGACGCTGCAAATGAATGGGAAGTAAAAGGTTCTAGTGCAGACAAGTATGTAACTCCTAGCACTAACAACAAGACTATCAACAGCAACGCTAAGATGGAAAAGTTTGAAGAACATGACAGTGTGGGTATTGGTATGTCCATATCAGCTATGAGTGTCGTATTCGTAGGCTTGCTCCTTCTGTTTATTGCTTTCAAAGTTATAGGCCGTATTTCTGTCAACCTGAGCAAGCGCAATGCCATGAAGGTAAAAGGTATTACCGACAAACAAGAAGCCAAAGAAAAGAAACTGGGTGAAGCTCCAGGCGAAGTATTCGCCGCAATTGCCATGGCTATGCACGAAATGCAAAGCGATGTACACGATGTAGAAGAAACTGTTCTTACCATTACTCGTGTAAAACGTAGCTATTCACCGTGGAGTTCTAAGATTTATACCTTGCGTGAAACTCCCCACAAAAAGTAAGTCACCAATAAAAAGATAAAACGATGAAAGAATATAAATATAAGATTAACGGTAACATATATAAGGTTGCCATTGGAGATATAGAAGATAATATCGCTCATGTTGAAGTAAACGGCACTCCTTACAAAGTAGAAATGGAAAAAGCCCCGAAAGCTGTAGTGAAACCGGTAGTTCGTCCTGCATCAACCAGCCCTGCTCCGGCTCCAACTACAGTAGTAAAGCCTGCTGCAACTTCTACAGGAAAATCGGGCGTTAAATCTCCGTTGCCAGGTGTAATCCTTGATATTAAGGTAAATGTTGGTGATACCGTAAAAAAGGGGCAAACCATCATTATCCTTGAAGCTATGAAGATGGAGAATAACATCAACGCAGACAAAGACGGCAAGATCACCGCAATCAATGTAAGTAAAGGAGAATCCGTTCTCGAAGGTACTGACCTTGTAATTATTGAATAATATGGGAGAATTTATCAACTTTTTAGGGAATAACCTAGCTGACTTTTGGACATATACGGGTTTTGCCAATGCTACTGTTGGTCATATCGTAATGATCCTGATAGGTTTATTCTTCATATACCTTGCCGTGGCCAAGGAATTTGAGCCGATGTTGCTCATTCCTATCGGTTTTGGTATCTTGATCGGTAATATTCCTTTCAACATGGAAGCCGGACTGAAAGTCGGCATCTATGAGGAAGGTTCTGTTCTTAATATTTTATATCAAGGAGTTACCTCCGGATGGTATCCACCACTTATCTTTTTAGGTATCGGTGCAATGACGGATTTCTCGGCATTGATTTCAAATCCTAAACTGATGTTGATTGGTGCTGCCGCACAGTTTGGTATTTTCGGTGCATACATGATTGCATTGGCAATGGGCTTTGATCCGATGCAGGCTGGTGCTATCGGCATCATCGGTGGTGCGGACGGTCCGACAGCAATCTTCCTTTCATCCAAACTGGCGCCTAACCTGATGGGAGCTATTGCGGTATCAGCCTATTCATACATGGCATTGGTACCGGTTATCCAGCCGCCTATCATGCGTCTGCTCACTACCAAGCACGAACGTTTGATCCGTATGAAACCACCACGCGTCGTTTCTCATACAGAAAAAGTAATGTTCCCTATCATTGGTTTGTTACTTACTTGTTTTCTGGTTCCGTCGGGTCTGCCTCTATTGGGTATGCTTTTCTTTGGTAACTTATTGAAAGAAAGCGGTGTAACCCGTCGCTTAGCAGAAACTGCCCGCGGTCCGCTGATTGATACCATTACCATCTTATTAGGATTGACAGTAGGTGCTTCCACGCAAGCTTCAGAGTTCCTTACCATTGATTCGATCTTGATTTTCGCGCTGGGTGCATTGTCATTCATCATTGCTACTGCTTCTGGAGTTATCTTCGTGAAGATATTCAACTTGGTATTAGGTAAGGATAACAAAATCAACCCGCTTATCGGTAATGCCGGTGTATCTGCTGTTCCCGACTCGGCACGTATCTCTCAGGTTATTGGTTTGGAATATGATCCTACCAACTACTTGTTGATGCATGCTATGGGTCCCAACGTAGCTGGTGTAATCGGTTCTGCCGTAGCAGCCGGTATTTTACTTGGATTCTTGATGTAATTCATTGAACAACAACAAATAAAATCCTCTTCAACTAATATGTGGAAGAGGATTTTTTATTGATATAGATTAAGAAATGAATGATTTATTATGAATTTTGAATGATTAGTTATATAAGATATGCTGAAAAACATATAAATTTGCCGCCGTAAAACCAAACTAAATTAAACGAAGATGGAAAAGAAAACAGTTAAGTACCATATTCCCCAACACGGAATATATATGTACGCACGTACTAATTCTGGGAAAACTGAACTCATTGTCCTAAACAGCACCAATGCCGAACAAGTGGTGGCTAATAACCACTACCGCATAATGACAAATGACTCAAAAAGCGGTAAAGAACTTATCAGTGGCAAAAAAATTGACCTTACCAAAAATATGACAGTCGGTGCACGTCAATCATTGATTATTGAATTATAATTGTTTTTTAAGGTAAGAAGGTAAAATGAGAAGGTAAGAATAAAGGCGGCTTTATAAAGGGTCGCCTTTATTTATATCTCTTCTACCTCTTTTATTTGCGTGAAACAATTGTCCCTGTAGCTTGATAAGTAGGCATAACCAACATTTCTGCAATCTGCATATATTCTGGTACAGAAGCAGCAAAATAAACAGTTTCCGCAATATCATCTCCCGTCAATGGACGAATACCTTTATATACATTATCCGCCTTTTCCTTATCTCCTCGGAAACGAATAACTGAAAAATTTGTTTCTACCAACCCCGGTTTAATATTAGTCACTCTCAATGGAGTATCAACTAAATCTATACGCAGTCCATCCGATAAAGCTTTCACAGCGGCCTTTGTAGCACAATACACACTACCTCCCGGATAAGCAGCATCTCCGGCAATAGAACCAATATTAATAATATGTCCTCGTTTACGTTCCACCATTCCCGGTACAATCAGGCGTGTCATTGCCAGCAAAGCCTTAACATTAGTATCTATGACAATATCCCACTCATCCAGACTACCTTCCTGTTCTTTATCCGTACCGATAACCAACCCAGCATTATTCACCAGTATATCAATGGATTGCCATTCCTTGGGTAATGATTCCAAAGCAGACGTTGCCGCCTTACGGTCGCGCACGTCAAAAGGAAGCAAATATATTTCCGTACCATATTGCTTTTCTAATTCTTCTTTCAATGCACTCAGTTTATTTACGTTACGAGCATTTAAAATCAAACTTGCTCCCTGTGAAGCAAACTTGCGAGCGCATCCGGCACCGATACCGCTGGAAGCTCCTGTAATAAAAACAATTTTATCCATTTTATTATTTCGATTTATTAAAGAACTTACTGAAAAATAGTATTTGATAGTCTATGGCATTATTCCAATACCTGCCTGTATGCTCGCCCGGACGGATGATAAAGTCATGATTTATTTTCTTCTTCAACAGTTTTTCGTGTACAGCCTTATTCACTTCCAGAAAGAAATCATCACAACCGCAATCTATTATAACAGCCAGATCACCATTTTTTATCTTATCCAACTGATTAATTACCGTATGTTCGTCCCATCTCTGCTTGTTGCTCGCTTCTTCGCCTAATTGCTTCTTCATCTCCCAATTATTGGGAAACGGACGGATATCTAAACCTCCGCTCATACTACCTCCTCCTCCAAAGACATCTTTATGACGGATGGACAACCATAAACTTCCATGACCACCCATACTTAACCCGGTGATAGCACGTCCCCCTCTCTCCACTTTCGTAGTAAAATTCTTATCAATATAGTTCACCAATTCTTTTGATACGAATGTTTCATAACGGTACTCCTTATTCAAAGGGCTGTCCCAATACCAACTGTTCTTCCCGTCCGGACAAACAAAAATGATTCCTTCCTTGTCAGCTATTTGAGGTAATTCCGGTTTTATACCGAGCCACGTTCCCGCATTGCCTCCATATCCGTGAAGCAGATAAAGTACGGGACATTTTTCACCTGCCATGGCTTTATCCGGACAGATGGTAATTACCTGAACCTCCTTATTCATTGCGTCACTATGTACCGACAAAGTATCCACTTTGGCCGCCTGCATTCCCACAGACAAACACCAGCTTCCTATCAAAAAAGCCCAATATCTTTTTTTCATGTATATAAAAAATTACCCGATGTAAAAGTACAATATAATTTGCAATTTAGTTGCATCTTCTTTCCACTATCTTTGTTGCCATAAATAAAAAGAAACAATGAAAAAAATAAAATTAGAATCAGTTTTCAATGAATTCACTTTAATGGGGATAGCTGTATCAGGAGCATTCTATCTAGGAGAATACTGGGAAGGTATTGCCGTTATTCTGTTCTATCTCATAGGTGAATGGTTCCAACACAAAGCTGTACACAAAGCACGCAGCAACATCAAAGCATTATTGGATGTACGTCCCGAAACAGCCACTGTAGTATATAATAACACATATAAAATAACAGCACCGGAAAAAGTACAGCCAGGAGAAACCATTGAAGTAAAAGTTGGAGAAAAAGTATCTCTAGACGGATTTTTACTGGAAGATTCCGCTTCATTTAATACGGCCGCCCTAACCGGAGAAAGTGTTCCCCGGACTCTATATAAACAAGAAGAAGTTTTAGCAGGAATGATCGCTTCAGATAAAGTGGTACGGATCAAAGTAAACAAACCGTATGATCAAAGTACGTTAGCACGTATCCTCACTTTAGTACAAGATGCAGCAGAAAGAAAAGCCCCTGCCGAATTATTTATCCGCCGTTTTGCACGAATTTATACACCGATAGTGACAGGACTGGCGATACTAGTTGTCATACTCCCCTATTTATACTCTCTGATAAAACCTGAATTCATTTTTGTTTTTGATGATTGGTTCTATCGGGCTTTAGTATTCCTAGTCATATCATGTCCTTGCGCATTAGTGGTCAGCATTCCATTAGGATACTTTGGAGGTATTGGTGCCGCATCTCACAAAGGGATTCTTTTCAAAGGGGGTAATTATCTAGATGCCATAACCCAAATAAACACCGTAGTATTCGATAAAACCGGAACACTCACCCAAGGTGTATTCAGTGTTCAGGCAATATCGGCAGCCGAAGGTGTTTCGCAAAAGGAACTGCTTCAACTTATCGCCTCTATAGAGAGTTTCAGCAATCATCCTATCGCAAAAGCCATTGTCAAATATGCGGAAGAACAAAGTATATCTCTTAACTCGTCACTGAGAATCACTGAATTTGCCGGATATGGAATAAAAGCCGTAACAAACGGTAAAGAAGTATATGTAGGAAATACACGGTTATTATCAAAATACGGCATCTCTTTTCCCTATGAAATCAGCAACATGACAGAAACAATCGTGCTATGTGCAATGGAAAACAAATATTTGGGATATCTTTCATTGGCGGATACCCCAAAACCTGATGCTGTACAAGCCATCCGCGAGCTGAAAGACTTAAATATTAATAATATTCAAATATTATCGGGAGATAAACAGACAATTGTTTCTAATTTAGCCGAAAAGATAGGTGTCACACATGCTTTCGGCGATTTACTACCCGAAGGTAAAGTAGCACATTTAGAACAATTAAAAGCAAATTTTGAAAATCGTGTAGCTTTTGTAGGAGACGGTATCAATGATACTCCCGTACTGGCACTCAGCGATGTTGGGATTGCCATGGGTGGTCTAGGCTGTGACGCTGCTATAGAGACTGCGGATGTAGTGATACAAACAGACCAACCCAGTAAAGTAGCGGAAGCTATAAAAATAGGAAAACAGACCCATCGCATTGTATGGCAAAATATATCGATGGCATTCGGAGTGAAATTGTTAGTATTGCTATTAGGAGCCGGCGGAATGGCCACTATGTGGGAAGCTATATTTGCAGATGTAGGCGTAGCTTTACTCGCCATTTTTAATGCAATGAGAATACAGAAATGAAAAGAATAAAATGATTTGACCTATGAATGAAACAATCTATTTAAAAAAATTGGAACAGCGGGAAATCAAACCGACAGCCATACGTCTGCTTATTCTAAAAACCATGATGCAGCACAAAGAAGCATTTTCACTGTTGGATTTGGAAAACGAATTGGATACGGTAGACAAATCAACCATCTACCGCACCATAACCCTTTTTTTAGCCCATCATTTGGTTCATGGCATTGATGACGGCACAGGATCGTTAAAATATGCCGTGTGCAGTAATGATTGCAATTGTGAGGTAGACGATCTCCACACTCACTTTTATTGTGAGAACTGTCATCGCACGTTTTGTATGAAAAGTATCCACGTGCCCATCGTGACACTACCTCCCGGATTCACCGTACAAAGTATCAATTATGTCCTGAAAGGTCTATGCTCGGAATGCTCTCATCAACATGTGTGACTATTGCCAAAAAAGGAAATCAATCCTAAAGCCCATTTTGAAATAATCGAATGCAGGCATCCGAATTTACAGATCGGATGCCATTCATCTAATTGTCAGTTATTCAAAGCTGTAATATCTTCTTGTATAGTGTCCGACCTTTTAATGAACATCCATCAAGAAATGCAGTATTTTTATTTGGGAGCAAGAAACTTCTTACTCAGCCATTTTCTTACGGGCTCATCATACAGTTTCAGACACAGGCAAGCCAAAATGACACTCAAAACAAAAACACCCACAGCTACATACCAAGTTTCTCCCAATGTATAAAGTTTATTCTCAATCAACCATGCGTAGAACAAATACATCAACGGATAATGTACTACATAAACCGGATAGGATATATCTCCCAAGAACTTGCATATCTTTGTAGAGTGCTTATCCGTAGTAGTACCCGACGCCCCCAGCCACACAAGAAAAGGAAAAACCGCAATTACACAAAAAGCTTCATAAATACCATTCATGCAAATCGGCTCCAATCCTTCCAGATAAGGAACCGAGAACAGCGCAATCAGTATAATAGTACATATCCAAAATGCCCCATTCACCTTCATAGGCTTGAAGTTACGCGACATCAACATACCCAACGAGAATGGGAAAAGCATACGCAAGGTTCCACCTAAGAAATTCACTCCGTCGAGTGTCCATCCCACTCCCATATTCCCATAACCAGATACATTGAAAACAGCAAATGACGCTAATGCCATACCCAGCAACACAACCAGCACAGCCAATGCTTTATTAGACAAACGACGAATGAACAACGCATAAAGAATATTACCTATATACTCAAAAAACAGGGACCAGCAAGGTCCGTTCAATGGAAACATCTCACCATTACCACGAACTTCATATCCCACACCCGGCATGGCAGGAATAAAGAATATTGTACAAAGCAAAGACAACATAATCATGGAAATGGCGACATGCGTTCCATCCCATTGCACACAACCTTTAATACAGAACGTAATAGCTCCCAAAACAGCACCCATAATTACCATCGGATGAAGACGGATCAAACGGCGTTTGAAAAAGTCTTTCATAGTGAAATTCTTCCCCCAACGGTCATCATACGCATAACCGATAACAAAACCCGAAAGAATAAAAAAGAAATCCACAGCAAGATACCCGTGGTTGAGAGTCTCGATATTACCGGCACTAGCAAAAGCAAAGCCTTCAAATACATGATACCATATTACCATAAGAGCAGCGACTCCTCTCAATCCATCAAGAAGATCATAATGAGGCTTTGTATCTGTAAATGCTGCAGAAGAGATTTTTTCCATAATAAATTAATAGATTTAATAATTAATTCTTTTTAACCGTTACTAATAATGCTGCAAAGTTACACAACTTAAAGGCTTTTAAATTTGTCCTATGACAAAAAAACAGTAATACATAAATTATTTTTTAGCTCGAAGACGACTAAGTGTGGGAAGTGTTATACCCAAATAAGATGCAATATACCTTAACTTCACCCGTTGGCATATTTGAGGAAACTGTTGTTTAAACTCCTCATATCTTTCTTTTGCAGGCAAAGTCAGCCGTTCTTTGTGAGAACGATGCAAACGCCTGTACTCATTTTGATGAATAATCCTCCCCCAATTAGCCAATTCAATATTAGTCTGAAACAGCTTGGTTAAATCAACTAATGATATTTTGTAAACAACTACATCTTCAAGCGTTTCCACAAATTCCTCGCTCGGCTTATTATAGTACAACTCGTCCATACTGAAAACAATACCTCCTTCCCATGAAAAGGAGGTTGTTATTTCTTCTCCATTTACAAGCCAGAAAGAACGCGTCATTCCTTTTTCTATGAAATAAGCTGATTTACAAAATGTATTCTCCTTTATTAACTGATATTTCTTAGGGAAACGACATAAAATCATACATTTTTTCAGTTCTTGTATCGTATCTTCAGAAACCGGACACAAAGAGAGCATATTATCTATAATGTTTGTCATAAAACCTCAGTCCATTTAAAATACATATAAAAAAACACCAAATATAAACACGAGATATACCTTGTTTTCTTTTCAGCCAAAAGTACAAATATATATTGGAAAACGACATCATTTTTTCCAAATAATCGGAATTTCCAAGACCACCCCATACAAGAATGTCCATATACCTCTTTTATTTATTACTTTTTGTTCAAATTACAAAGATAAAGCATTCAAATGCCAATCAAGCTTTTAAAACTTCCCATTGCTTAATGCACCACTCTAAAAGAATTGCAATAGCCTTCAAATCACTTTTCATATAATCTATCAGAAATTTCATACCAAGAAAATCCAAAAGAAATACCAAAGAATTGAACATTTTTTATGAAAAACAGCCCTTGACAGATTGGCAGATGCAGGCTATTTTTGCATTTTAACAATTATAACCCTTAAAACAAAAAAATATTTACTTTGCAGTATGAAGTATCTATTATCAGAAGAGTAAAATCTTAATTAATAATCTGCTACTGCTTTAACCAACAAGTCCAATCACATGAAAAAAATTATAACATTACTTTTAATATTGTTGTTTACCACAAAAAGCACTTTCTCCCAATCACCAAACAATATAGAGAAGTTCACCGTAGTCTGTGTAAATGATAAAGATAGTATTTTAAACCTTAATTCCGCAACACTATTATAAATTAAACTTTTTAAGTACCTGAGCAACAAAAAGTTGCTCAGGATTTTG
>NZ_JBCOCI010000107.1:0-11832 GCF_040929485.1 Phocaeicola sp. RTP21198st1_B8_RTP21198_201120
CAAAATCCTGAGCAACTTTTTGTTGCTCAGGTACTTAAAAAGTTTAATTTATAATAGTGTTGCGGAATTAAGGTATAATTGACATTCAACAAATAATTAGTCTTCTCGGAACCACCCTTTACACTCAGATTATGCCCATGATTGACCGGAGTACGAGTTATGGCTTCCAGCCAATCTGTATTACCTCCAAAATCAGTAGCAGAAATTGTTCCATCCTGAATTAAAGAACGAAATTCATCTCCAGTCAACACTCTTTCCGTTTTCACAAACTCTTCTGTACCGACATACCCATTATAGTCTATGGAAAAATCAGAATTAGCCTTACGGGTAGTAACCAAAATCACCCCATTGGTAGCTCGTGTACCATAAATAGCCGCAGACGAACCATCCTTCAGCACATCGATTTGAGCAATATCCTCAGGAGCCACCGTTCTTAAATCTCCCGGAATACCGTCAATCAACACTAATGGCGAATTGTTACCCTGCAAGGAGTTAGTACCACGAAGTAAGATAGACGAATTCTCGGTAGGGTCACCTGTAGAATTCACAATGCTAAGACCAGCAATTTTCCCTTTCAATAATTGTCCCGCATCCCTCACATTTCCACGGACAAAATCCGAAGACTTGACACTTGAGATGGCAGCCGTCAGCTCACTTTTCTTTTGCGAACCGTAACCCACCACTACAACTTCCTCCAGCGCCAGAGAAGAAGGTTTCAACTGTACCTTGACAAAGGTCTGGCTACCCACATTTATCTCTTGGGCATCATAACCTATATAAGAAACAATCAAAACAGTATTCTTATCACTTGCCTCCACACTAAAATTACCATCTATATCGGTAATGGTTCCCTGAGAAGTACCTTTAAGAATAACCGACGCACCGATCAGTGCATCCTTATGTTCATCATATACCGTTCCCTTTATTATTCTGCTCTGAGCAAACAAGCATTGGGAAACGAGTAAAAACAAGCCCAACATCAACATCGTTGTTTGTCGATGTCCAAATTCAGACGGATGTGCACCTTTACTAAACATGTTTTTCATATTTGATCTTTAATTTAATTACAGCCCAAAAGTAGACTTATTAGATAAAAAGCCACAAGAATATCCATCCAAATAATATGAATTTTCTACCAAAACAATATTTTCACCCACCTTTTACAACACCTTACCTCCTCCACCTTACGAAAAGAGAGCAATATTCTGCCAAAACAGGACAATATTTTGCCTTCCCCTTGTGTTTTTCAGCCAAATATCTACTTTTGCACATAGTAAACCACTTGATAAAACAAACTATGTACAAGCACTTATTCCTTCTCATATCAATCCTTTTCAGCCTGTCATCCCCCTGTGTTCATGCTGAAAGATATTATTTCCAACATTTGGGTCTGAAAAACAAACTGTCTCAAAGTTCCGTTCTTTGTATCACCCAAGACAGAAACGGATTCATGTGGTTCGGCACCAAAGACGGACTGAACCGTTATGACGGATCCAATTTCCGTATTTTCAAACACAATCATTCCAACCCCCATTCTTTAGGTAATAACAACGTCAACTCATTGCACGAAAATAAGGATGGGAAATTATGGATAGGAACAGACGACGGAATTTATATCTATGATCCATTGACGGAAACTTTCTCAAAACTCACCTGCAAAAGTCAGGACAGCTTGTGCATCACCCAGCCCATTGTACAAATCACCACCGATACACAAAAAAACATCTGGATAGCAGTAGAATCCCAAGGCGTTTTCCTGTTCGATAACGACCGACAAACATTAACACACTATGCTATCCCCGATGCCCATCTGCTCAGTTCTATCTGTATAGACCAGCAGAACGCAGTATGGATAGGCTATAACGGAAAAGGGCTTTATTATACTGATGATCATTTCCAGAACTTCCGGTTATTCCAAACACAAGAGGGGAAAAACCTCTTCACCGATGACCAGATTTTCAAAATTTTCCCCGAACAGCATAACACCTTGTACACTGGTTCCGCAAAAGGCGGCCTGAAAAGCATCAATATCCTTACCTGGACAGTCACCGACTTGCTACCGGACTCTTCCCAAACCGAAAGTATCTTTGTAAGAAACATCTATCCCATCGACAAAAAAACATTGTGGGTTGCCACAGAACGAGGAATATACACTTACAACAAGGAAACCCGGGAAATCCAACACCTCACCTACAACCCCAACGATGACTATTCCTTGTCGGACAATGCCATTTATTCCCTCTACAAGGATGCTGAAGGTGGCATATGGATCGGCAGCTATTTCGGAGGCATAGACTATTATCCCACCCAATATGCCACTTTCGAAAAATACTATCCCATCATAGGACAAAACAGCCTCAGCGGAAAAGTAGTCCGTGAATTTTGCGAAGATGAAGACGGAAATCTATGGATAGGAACAGAAGACGGCGGCTTGAACAAATTCAATCCAAAGACCAAAGAATTCAGCCCTTGTCCACTGGCAGGACTGCACTATAATGTCCACGCTCTAAGTATGGACAATCACACTCTGTGGATAGGTACATATTCCAAAGGATTATACTCATTGGATCTGAAGACCCGCCGTTCCCGTCACTACCTGATGGGACATGCCGAAAATACATTGAACGACAACAACATCTACTCCATGTGCCGCACCTCTGCAGGTCAACTCTACATAGGTACCACAACCGGACTCAATCTCTATAACCATGAAACAAATGATTTCACCCGTATCCACAAAATGGATGGTATCTTTGTTTTCAACATATTGGAAGACAGTAAAGGAAATATCTGGTTTGCCACCTATAACTCCGGTATATTCAAATACAATCCTAGAAATAACAGCTGGAAAAATTATGTTTCCACTCCCGGAGTTCCCCACGGACTCCCTTACAACAAGGTGATAAGTATTTATGAAGACAGCAAGCAACGCTTGTGGTTCACCATGCTGGGAAGAGGATTCTGCTCATTCAACCAGGACACAGAGGAATTCACTACTTATGATTCTTCACAAGGGCTTGCCAATGATGTGATTTATAAGATTGTAGAAGCCAACAATGACATCCTTTGGCTCACCTCCAACAAAGGATTGATACGGTTCGATCTGAAGACCAAAACCTCGAACATTTATGCAGACAACAATGGACTGCTCACCAATCAGTTCAATTATAGTTCAGGAATTAAGAGCAAAGACGGTACCATCTATTTCGGATGTATCAATGGCTTCATTGCCTTCAAACCCGAGTCCTTCACCGAAAACACTTATTTTCCACCTGTAGCCATCACCGATTTCCTGCTTTTCAACAAAAGCGCCGATATAGGCACCAAAGATTCCCCCCTCAGTCAAAGCGTGACTTATACTCGGGAAATAAACCTGAAGTATAATCAAAACTCTTTTGCCTTCCGCTTTGCAGCTCTTTGTTACGCCGCCCCTGAAGAAAATTACCTGAGTTATACATTGAAAGGATTTGATAAAGAGTGGTACAGTACCACAAAAAGTTCCACCGCTTCCTATACCAATCTAAAGCCAGGCGACTATACTTTCTGCGTGAAAACAGCTAACGCCAAGGGAGAATGGAGTAATGACATCAAAAGTATCCACATACATATCGCACCTCCTTTCTGGAAATCCCCGTGGGCCTATCTTCTTTATTTTATACTTTCGGCAGCCGGTATCGGATATATCTTCTATCGCTTCCGAAAACAAATCACGGACAAACAACGACGGCAACTGGAAATCTTAGAAGCCGAAAAGGAAAAAGAAATTTATCATGCCAAAATAGACTTCTTCACTAATATAGCACATGAAATCCGCACACCGCTAACCCTGATAAAAGGCCCGTTAGAGAACATCCTGCACAAGGAAAACATAGATCGCAACACCATCCGTGAGAACCTGGACGTCATGGAACGGAATACCCTGCGATTACTTGACCTGACCAATCAGTTACTCGACTTCCGAAAAACAGAAACCAAGGGGTTCCGTCTTAACTTTATGGATTGTAATATCTCCCAACTAATAAGAGACACTTATATCCGTTTCAATCCCGCCGCCCAACAGAATGGGTTGAAATTTCAAACAGACCTGCCCGAACAGGATTTCAATGCACCCGTAGATAAAGAAGCCCTGACCAAAATTCTAAGCAATCTGTTCAATAATGCAGTAAAATATGCCACATCATCTATCCATGTATCTTTAATACCACCATGCGGAATGAAAGAACCGGGATACTTCTCCATTATGGTCAGCAATGACGGGCATCCCATCCCCCACGATATGCAAGAAAAAATTTTCCAGCCTTTTGTGCAAATCAAACAAACCTCCGGTGGGCAACGCACAGCCGGTACCGGCATCGGCCTGCCTTTGGCACGTTCCTTGGCAGAATTACATAAAGGAAAACTTTACTTAAAGGATAGTGAAGAAATCTGTTTCTGTGTCGAGCTTCCTGTCGATCAAGAAAAAGCCATACAATTACAAAAAGATTCCACTATCAGCCAGACCGGCAATATGCAAACAGCCATCCGGCAACACAGCACTAACATCTGTATTCTTGTAGTAGAGGATGACCCCGAGATGCAGAACTTTATTTGCGCACAACTGGAAACTGTATATTGCGTTATACGTGCATCTAATGGCAAGGAAGCCTTGCAAGTGCTATCAGAAAAGACAATCAGTCTGATTGTCAGTGATGTGATGATGCCCGAAATGGATGGTTTCGAATTATGCCATACATTAAAGACCGATATCGAACATAGCCATATTCCTATCATTCTGCTCACAGCAAAAGTTACCATGCAATCCAAGATAGAAGGAATAGAACTGGGAGCCGACGACTATATAGAAAAACCTTTTTCTACGGAGTACTTATTGGCACGCATAGCGAACTTATTAAGCAATCAGGACAAATTGCGCCATGCTTTTACTTCATCACCTTTTGTGAACGCCAAAACCATTGCACTGAGCAAAGCAGATGAGAACTTTTTAGACAAACTAATAGAAGTAATTCAAAAGAACATTTCGGAACCCGATTTTAATGTGGATATATTAGCCGAGAAAATGAATATGAGCCGTTCCAGCCTGCATCGAAAAATAAAGGGAATCGCCCAAATTACCCCCAATGAGTTTATTCAACTGGAACGGTTGAAAATGGCAGCCCAACTGATTCAATCCGGAGAATACAGAATCAATGAAGTATGCTATATTGTCGGTTTCAACTCTTCTTCCTATTTTGCCAAATGTTTTCAGAAACAATTTGGAGTACTGCCAAAAGATTTTTACAAGAACGGCTCCTGACACTGTAAGATAATTTATATATGCGTATAAAATAGTCCTTTTAAATTTGGCATAATGCCATGAATCCATTACATTTGTTCCATATCACAAATGATAGAATTATGCAAGATATAACAAACGGACGTTGCGGTTGGTGCGGAACAGACGAATTGTATGTGAAATACCATGATCAGGAGTGGGGAAAGTTAGTAACCGATGACAAGACGCTGTTTGAGTTTCTTGTATTGGAAAGTGCCCAAGCAGGACTAAGCTGGATAACGATTCTTAGAAAAAGAGAGGGGTATCGTAAAGCCTTCTGTAATTTTGATGCCGAGTTGGTGGCACAAATGACCGATGAAGACGTTGAGCGGCTAATGCAATTTGAGGGCATTGTAAAAAACCGTCTGAAAATCAAATCGACAATCACGAATGCGAAACTATTCCTTGCCGTACAAAAGGAATTCGGCAGTTTTTATAATTATACCCTGTCATTCTTTCCCGACAAAAAGCCGATTATCAACACATTCCGGTCATTGAGCGAGATTCCGGTATCCTCCCCCGAATCCGATGCCATGAGTAAAGATATGAAAAAACGAGGTTTCAAGTTCTTCGGAACTACGATTTGCTACGCCCATTTGCAAGCTTCAGGTTTTATCAACGATCATTTGACAGACTGTATTTGCCGGAAAGTTCCACAACAGAATTATTAACTCTGTTAACACTATCATCACCTTTTATCGGAAACCTCAATATGTCTTTTCCTCCTTTTCTTTTCGAGAAAAATAGCAACGATATGACAGCCGGGATTGAATTCAAGACTATAAGGGTATCTGTAATTCAATAGTTTCATGCATATATCTTGACTGAGCCGAAAAGAAAGAGATGTTCTGTTCCCAGATTGCATAACAAGACATTTTTTGGCTTTGTGAGAGCAGTTGCTCTCACCTTTTGGGGCATCTCTCACCTCATCTCTCACCCTTTAAACGCTTTATTCATCGGGGGAAAGTGATAAAAGATGAGAGCATGAGAGATAAAATGTGTTTTTTGCATTGATAGGAGTAGTCCCGAAAGTTAACGGCATAACTTTCGGAAACAATGGAAGAAACTTCCTAAACTTATGCTGTCAGTTTGTAAAAACCTCCCGTCGTGAAAGGGAAAATGTTCCGAGGAAAGACAACCTGTTTTATACGAATGTTCATGCGGCACTTCATGAACGTTCACGTAGGACTATATATACGTCCGCGTGAGGTTACACATATATATGTGGGAATCATCAATTTTTTGTTCATGTACAAAAACACAAGTTCCTATGCAAAAAAGATAAGGATGTTTTTTAAAAACATAAGTTCATTTTAAAAAAAGAACAAGACCTTTTTAAAAAACGAACTTATGTTATTTACCAACTTTTGCAAGCTAAATAACTTCTCTGCCAATCATCAAGATACACCTTCACCGGAAATCAAACTTCAGCCTGACAGGCACACTTAATTGTAACCGGCATTTTGCCCGAACTCTTCTTTATTGATAATGGCATCCAGTTGAGTCTGAGGAATAGGACGTAGCAAATGATGCTCTTTTATATTCACTTTCGCATCCGGATTGTATGCTTTTACTCTTTCCAGCAGCTTACCGGTACGCTTCAAATCGAACCAACGTTGCTGCTCTCCTCCCAACTCACGGGCCCGTTCATCCAAAATAAAATCCAATGTCAACTGTTCCGGCTTTATCTCCATGGCGGCTTCCTTGCCGGGAATAGCTGCTCTTCTCCTTACCTCATTGATATAAGATGTTCCAGAGGCATTATCGTTCAAGAATAATTCAGCCTCGGCAGCTATCAGATACAACTCAGCAAGACGAATGACCACACCATGTCTCACACTTCCCGTATAATTCACTGACTCACGAGACGGATCAAGGAATTTTTTGAAAGTCACATTCTGAACCCTATTCTTGACAGAGCCATCGGCATTGTAAACAAAATCCTTGTCTATGGTGATATAATCGTGTTTAGCTTCCTCTGCATCGGACACACTATATTTAGTAAAGAAAATAGCCGTATCTCCCGGTGAGATATAAGTACTGTTCGTATTGTTACAAATCCATGCCTGCTGGAACACATCATCATAACGGGCATCCATCTTTTCATCGAACAGGTTCAGATAATACAGCGTAGGCATATATCTGTTGAAACTGCGACCATATTCTATGGAGCGCGTAACAGGTTTCTTACCGTCTTTATCGAGTACCTGATCATAACACATCACCCACAACAGATGTGAAGGGTTATTACCCGGTGTCCTCCAAATGATGGGGGTCCCGTCAGGACCTTCTTCAATGGAAGTTCCGAATATCTCACTCTTTGTGTACATACAAACAAACACATTCTCTTTTACATCATTACATTTATAAATATCACAAAGGTCCGAATAATCTTCTGCCAAGCTATAATCATAATTGTTAATAACATTACGAGCATATTTCAACGCTTCCTCATAATTTTTATTATACAGATAAACGCGTGCTAGAAACGCTTCTGCCGCACCTTTGGTAGCACGCCCGTAATCGGAAGTGGAAACCGGTAATTTAGCCACCGCCTCTTTTAAATCGGCTATAATCTGAGTATAAAAATCCTCTTCGGACGAACGGTAAACGTAACCTGACGGCTCGGTACATTCTTCTGTCGTTAAATAAACACCTCCCCATGTCTCTACAATATGCCATAGATAAAGAGCCCGCAAGAAATAGGCTTCCCCCATACGGATATCTTTAACCGAAGCTGAAAGTTCAGAGCTAGGCAAACGGTTCAAGGCAGTGTTACAAGTATTCAATGCCGAATACAAACGTTCCCACTCTTTAGTTATCGCATTGCTGGAACCTTGTAATGACGAGTTATAATCGGAAAGCTCAGCTTCGGCACAACCATTTCCCCGGGTAAATATATCCGTTCCCAACTCTGTCATTGATGTGGCATATTCCTGTCCATACCAAAAACGCAACGGTGTGTAACATGAGTTAATCAGAGCTTCCGCACCCGATTCGGTTTTATAAAAAGTATCAGCGGTCAATCCGCTGGGATTTTCCTCTGTCAGGAAATCATTACATGAGCTCAAGGTTGCCGCCATACAGCTGAGCAAACACCATTTATATAATTTATTCATACCTGTTCGCTTGTTTAGAAATCAACATTAATACCAAATACTGCTTGTTTTGTCATCGGATAGCTCAAGGAGCCTCCTCGTTCGGGATCATAATTGTCTAAATGACTGAAAGTAAAGAAATTCTTTAATGAACAATAGATACGGATATTAGAAGCATGAATCTTCCCGATCCATGATTTAGGCAACTGATATCCCAAAGTGATTTCTTTAATCTTCAAATACGAACCATCCACGTATCCCAATGCATCTAATTTGGAAGAATCCGAATAACTTTTTTCCGGACGGGGAAATTCGTTAGTAGGATTCTCCGGAGTCCAATAGTTTACTTTAATACCCGGATCTCCCTGAATACGGTATGAGCCGTAACCGTTGGCTTCCGAATGTAACATTTGCCCTTGTCTCCAATACATGAAAACGCGCAAATCAAAGTTCTTGTATTTGAATGTATTGTTCAACCCCATTACGAAATCGGGAGTTTCCGAGCCCAAGATGATACGGTCATTATCATTGTCTATTGAACCATCCTTATTCTGGTCCTTTATTTTTATACGTCCCGGCTTCTCACCATACTTAGCCGCCTCCTCAGCTTCGTCAAGTTGCCAGATACCGATTTTCTCCAATCCATAATGTGTCTTGATGGAATGCCCTACAAACCAACCGTTACTGATATCACGGTCAGTTCCATCTGCCAGCTCAGTAATTTTCTCTCTGTTCAAAGTAAATGTATAATCGGTATTCCAAGAGAAATCCTTTTGATTGAAATTTTGGGTATTAATAACTAATTCCACACCTTTATTCTCAGTTTTTCCTACATTATCCCATGCCAAAGAATATCCGGTAGAACTAGGTACTTTCTTCTGCATCAACAAATCTGATGTCTTTTGTTGATAAATATCCAATGAACCACTGATACGGTTATTGAAGAAACCGAAGTCAATACCGATATTAGCCGTTGCTGTTTTTTCCCAGCCCAGATTATAATTCGGTGTCAAAGCTGGATAGTAGCCATAGGCTCCGTTTTCCGTATTATTTATGAGATAAGCATACATGGTCTTTCCCAATCCTCCCTGAGTCTGATAGGCAGAAACAGCACTGTTTCCCGAAATACCATAACTCAGCCGAAGTTTCAAATTGGAAAGTTGTTCTACGTTCTTCAAAAAATTCTCTTCATTCATACGCCAAGCCAAAGCCACAGATGGGAAGACCCCCCACTGATGATCTTTTGCCAATACAGATGAACCATCCTGACGCAAAGTCACAGTCATCAGGTATTTCTCATTGAATTTGTAGTTGATACGCCCAAAGAAAGATGCCATAGTGGTTTGTACATAACTGCTGGATATCTGCTGACTATCCTGCAAACCACCCAAATTATAAAACAACATAGTGGATGAAATAAGGTTATGCCCCGCACCCTTATATTCCTCGGCCACATTTTTATATAATGCGTTACCAGCCATCAGACTCAGATTATGTTTTCCTAATGTGAACGAATAAGCCAATGTATTTTCCCACGACCAATTGACGTCACTATGATTGGTAGCATCCGCCAACGAATAATTTCCCGCTCCGTCTAACGTATATGTATCAGCAAAATGTCCTGTACGGATATCTTTCTTGTCAAAGCCAAAAGTAGAAGTCAGTGTCAAGTCCTTGATAATGTTCCAGGTAGCCCCTACATTCCCCACCAAATGGCTGGTCAGCCGGTTATTTTTATAGGCTCCGGGAACTTCTTCGGCTATGGGGCTAATGGTCTGCCCATCATTAAAAGGAAGCACATTGATAGAACCATCTTCATTATATACATCTCCATAGGGAGCGTAATAAATAGAACGGTTGAAAGGATCACGTCGGATATTCTGATCCAAATAGGTATATACCACATTGGCATTCAATTTCAAGTTATCAGTGAGCTTATGCGATAAGGATAAGGTTGCATTATAACGGTCCATATCATCCATCTTCACCAAACCGTCTTCGGACATATATTCAAAAGCCAGATTGAATGTTGTTTTCTCCGTACCATTTGAAATATTGACAGAATGGGACATCTGGCTACCCGTTTGCATCAGCATATCCACCCAGTCTACATTTTGATTGGATTTTACCGCATCATAAGCAGAACCAAAAATTTTGGCATCATCTTCAGGACCTCCCCACTGGCCGTCCGTACGATAAGCCTCTCTCTTGAAGTCGGCCCATTCGGACAAATTCATTCTATCGGGATAAGCAGCTACGGAATTGATGGAATAATAACCGTTATATGAAACCTTGGTCTTGCCTACAGCCCCTTTCTTTGTAGTGATCAAGATAACTCCGTTAGCACCGCGAGAACCATAAATAGCGGTGGAGGAAGCATCCTTCAGAATTTCCATGGATTCTATGACATTGGGATTGATATCAATATCTGTCCCATAGGGCACTCCGTCTACAATAATCAGCGGAGCATTCGAAGCGTTCAATGACCGATTACCGCGAATGGAAAAGGACAAGCCCGAACCTGTCTGACCACTTGATTTAGTCATATCCAGTCCAGCCACTTTCCCTTGCAGGCTTTCCAAAGCATTCGTCATAGGAACAGCAATAATGTCCGCTTGCTTGATGGAGGTCATAGAACCGGTCAAGTCCCGTTTCTTTACAGTACCATAACCAATGACTACCACTTCATCCAATTCTTCCGTATCTTCTTTCAAAATTACCTTTACCGGAGTTCCCGGCTTAATGACAGCCTCTTGTGAAAGCATACCGATATAACTGATTTCCAATTTTTTCGTGTCCGCAGGGACCGACAAGGAGAAATTCCCCTCGAAATCGGTAATGGTTCCTATAGATGACTTCCCCGCCACTTTCACATTAGCACCGATGACAGGCTCACCGGTACTGTCTAGAACTGTACCTGTTACGGTAACATTTTGTGCATAAACATTCCCGACACTCATCACCAGGAATGAAAGCACAAACAAAATAAACCTACTTTGTTTCATGTTCTTCATTGTTTTCATTTATAGTATCATTTAAAGTTTTTAGCACGCAAAGATGAATAAAAACAAAAACCGGATATTGCATTATTCAGTCTAAGATTTATAAAATCCGGTTTGAGAATAACAAAAACAGAGTTATCCGAATATAAATCGATTTAGGCTAACAGGAGGGAATCTGAAAATCCCGGCATTCTGTCTTTTTGCCATTCTAAACATAATGAAGAATCCGAATACACACACTATTTTGCGTTAACAGATTCTTCATTACGTTCAAAAGACCAAAGTAAAAAGGGTAATGCAATATAGCTTTTTGAAGCTTTCTTATTTTTCCTATTCTATTTCACTTATACCTCAAATCCGCAACTAAGCCCTTGAACGTCCTTATTGCGTTTACACGTCCTCTCATTACTGAATTTGCAGA
>NZ_JBCOCI010000108.1:0-11272 GCF_040929485.1 Phocaeicola sp. RTP21198st1_B8_RTP21198_201120
CTGGCGGATGAACCAACCGGAAATCTGGATGTGGAAACAGGTAAAGCCATCGTTGAATTGTTGCACAATATCTGCGAATCCGGCTCATCGGTAGTGATGACGACGCACAATTTGCAACTGTTGAAAGATTATCCGGGCAGGGTATATCGTTGTGCCGACCATCAGATTGTAGATGTGACTGATGAATATATGCCCAGACAGAGAACAATAGAAATAGAGTTAAATATAGATAACTAAAACAGTAACGAAAATGAAAGTTTTAAAGTTTGGAGGTACTTCGGTAGGTTCTGCACAAAGAATGAAAGAAGTAGCCAAATTAATTACCGACGGTGAACAGAAGATTGTTGTACTTTCAGCCATGTCTGGAACAACAAACACGTTGGTTGAAATTTCGGATTATCTGTATAAGAAAAATCCCGAAGGTGCGAATGAAATCATTAACAGACTGGAGGCTAAATATAAACAGCATGTTAATGAACTTTATTCTACTGACGAGTATAAGCAGAAAACACAGGAATTTATAAAAGCACAGTTCGATTATATTCGTTCGTATACAAAAGATATTTTCACACTGTTCGAAGAAAAAGTAATCCTGGCACAAGGCGAGTTGATCTCTACCAACATGGTTACCAACTATTTGCAGGAACAAGGGGTCAACGCCATCTTACTTCCGGCATTGGAATTCATGCGCACGGACAAGAACTCGGAGCCCGACCCTGTATATATCAAAGAAAAACTGGCCGCACAGCTAGAAATACATCCGGACGCTGAAATTTATATCACACAAGGTTTTATCTGCCGTAACGCCTACGGCGAGATAGATAATCTGCAACGTGGCGGAAGCGACTATACCGCATCACTGATCGGTGCCGCTGTAAATGCCTCTGAAATCCAGATATGGACAGATATTGACGGTATGCACGATAATGATCCGCGCATCGTAGACAAGACTTCTCCCGTACGTCACCTGCACTTCGAAGAAGCTGCCGAATTGGCCTACTTTGGTGCGAAGATTCTGCACCCTACTTGCGTACAGCCTGCCAAATATGCCAATATTCCCGTCCGTCTGCTTAATACAATGGAACCTACAGCCCCGGGAACTTTGATTTCCAATGATACGGAAAAAGGCAAAATCAAGGCAGTTGCAGCCAAAGACAATATCACTGCCATCAAGATCAAATCAAGCCGTATGTTACTGGCCCACGGCTTCTTGCGCAAAGTATTCGAAATCTTCGAAAGCTATCAGACCTCTATCGACATGATCTGCACTTCAGAGGTTGGCGTTTCCGTATCCATTGATAACACCAAACATCTGAATGAAATTCTGGACGACTTGAAGAAATATGGTACAGTAACCGTAGATCAGGACATGTGTATCATCTGTGTAGTCGGTGACCTGGAATGGGAAAATGTAGGCTTTGAAGCCAAAGCGTTGGACGCCATGCGCGACATACCGGTACGTATGATTTCATTCGGCGGTAGCAACTACAATATTTCTTTCCTGATTCGTGAAGAAGACAAGAAGAAAGCATTGCAGTCATTAAGCGATCATTTATTCAACAATAAATAATTTCTACTGTAGGGGCGGATTCAATCCGCCCGAATACATCTCACTTTATAAAGTTGGTGTTTTCGGGCGAATTTAATTCGCCCTTGCTCATAAAAACAAAATACAATATGAAAGGAACATTCCCCGTAAACAAGTTCAGAGAGTTGGAAACTCCCTTTTACTATTACGATGTCAATGTGCTGCGAGAAACCTTGTCATGCATCAATAAAGAAGCAGGCAAATACAATAATTTCTGCGTGCATTACGCCGTAAAGGCCAATGCTAACCACAAAGTCCTGACAATTATCCGCGAAAGCGGTCTGGGAGCCGACTGTGTAAGTGGCGGAGAAATCCGCGCAGCCATTAAGGCCGGATTCCCGACAAACAAAATAGTCTATGCAGGTGTAGGTAAAACAGACTGGGAAATTAATCTGGGTCTGGATTATGATATTTTCTGCTTCAATGTAGAGTCCGTACCCGAACTGGAAATCATTAATGAACTAGCTTCCGCCAAAGGCAAAACAGCCCGTGTAGCTTTCCGTATCAATCCGAATGTAGGTGCGCATACCCATGCAAATATCACCACCGGACTAGCAGAGAACAAATTCGGTATCAGCATGGAAGATATGGACAAAGTGATCGATATGGCCGGAACATTGCCTCATGTAAAATTTGTAGGCTTACATTTCCACATCGGTTCTCAGATTTTGGATATGGGTGATTTTGTAGCCTTGTGCAACCGTGTAAACGAACTACAGGAAAAACTCTATGCCCGCCAAATCATAGTAGAACATATCAATGTAGGCGGCGGTTTAGGAATTGATTATGCACACCCCAACCGTCAAGCCATCCCCAACTTCACGGAATACTTTGCCACTTATCACAAGCATCTGAAACTGCGCCCCCAGCAAACTTTACATTTTGAACTGGGACGTGCCGTAGTAGGACAGTGCGGCAGCCTTATCAGCAAAGTGATTTATGTAAAGCAAGGAGCCAACAAACAGTTCGCCATATTAGATGCCGGCATGACTGACTTGATTCGTCCCGCCCTTTATCAGGCATACCATAAAATAGAAAATATCACTTCGGAAGAACCTATGGAAACTTACGATGTGGTAGGCCCCATCTGCGAATCATCCGATGTATTCGGCAAAGCTATTGATTTGAACAAAGCACACCGTGGCGACCTTTTCGCTCTCCGTTCAGCAGGAGCATATGGTGAAATTATGGCATCGGCTTACAATTGTCGTGCATTGCCCAAAGGATATACTTCAGAAGAGTTAGTATAAACCAACTCCAACTGCCTGAATAAATAAGAAACAGCGCCGCTTTGATACAAAGCGGCGCTGTTTCTTATTTATCTTCCGGAATGAAATCTTCTTTTATAAATTCATCATACACACGCCGCGGATGATCCGCTTTTGAGAATCCATTATTACCAAAATTCTGTTCACGGAATTTCTTTAGCTTTAAATTATCTTCCGCATACTCACGCAAAGTTTTCTGCTTACCTCCTAATATAGAACTATCCAGCACCTCACATTCCAACAGATTTTCCTTCGGAGTAATTATTGGAAGGAGCTTCTGTTCCAAAAAACCACGATAGGCCCCCACATACTCACACCAACACTCCCCTTTCACCTCATAAATACGATAAGTGTACTTAGACAAAGCTGTTTTAATAAAAATTTCATTCCCCATCACCTCGGCCACGGCTTCTAAGTTATAAGCCAAGTCTTTAATCTTGATAATCTTCTTTCCCGACTCATCTTCCTTGATTTCCGTAGCCCAAAAATCGGAATGCATAAGCTGATCAAGTATATTGATCAAACTTTCTTTAATCTCAAATTGTATTCTCATAATAATTGCCCGTTGGTCAGGACTTGTTACAGGTTTCAGTTAACTTCTTTAAATATAGCAATTATACTTGAAAAATATTCACGAAAACACACTTTTAACATTAAATTATAATTAAATCTGAGCTTTTGAATAAATAAAGAATATTCATTCTGCTACAATTCAATTATTTGCTGTATTTTTGCACGTTTTTAATACAGATCACACATGGAACTATTCACCATAGATACAATCTTACCAATAGCTTCGGGAGCCTTGTTTATCACGCAGGCTGTTTACTATCTAGGGCTATATAACAAACTATACACTCACAGCAGAGAAACAGCATATGCCACTGATATAAATACTCAAAATCCTCCACTGTCTGTCATTATTGTGGCAAAAGACGCCACCCACGAATTACAAGAAAACCTCCCATTTATTTTAGAGCAGGACTATCCGGAATTCGAAGTGATTGTGATTTACGACCGCCCGGCGGATGATTGTGACAATACGTTGAAATTACTGGAAGACAAATACCCCAATCTCTATCATACCTTTATCCCCGACAGTGCACGTTATATCAGCCACAAAAAACTGGGAATAACAATGGGAATTAAAGCCAGCCGTCATGAATGGCTGGTATTTACCGAACCCGATTGCCGTCCGCAAAGCAATCAATGGCTGAAACAGATGGCACGTAATTTCACACCTGCCACCGAAATCGTTTTAGGCTACAGCAACTACGAAAAAGTACCGGGATGGTTTAATAAGAAAATCACTTTCGACACATTACTGAATTCTATGCGTTATTTGGGTATGGCTGTTTCCGGACATCCCTACATGGGTACAGGAAGGAATATGGCTTATCGGAAAACGCTGTACTACAAGCAGAAGGGATTTGCCTCCCACCTGAATCTGC
This sequence comes from Phocaeicola sp. RTP21198st1_B8_RTP21198_201120, assembly GCF_040929485.1. Lineage (NCBI taxonomy): Bacteria > Pseudomonadati > Bacteroidota > Bacteroidia > Bacteroidales > Bacteroidaceae > Phocaeicola > Phocaeicola sp. RTP21198st1_B8_RTP21198_201120. The sequence goes on from NZ_JBCOCI010000108.1 coordinate 4,308, forward strand.
AACGTGGAGAAGATGATTTGTTTATCAATGAAACAGCCCGTGCACACAATACACGAGTTGAAGCCAGCCCTGAAAGTCTGATGCGAATCGCCATGCCTAAATATAAAAGAATATGGTGTGAAGAGAAAATAAGCTATGCGGCTACCAGCCGGTTATTTCATGGAACCGCCCGTTATCTCATGGGATTTGAAACTTGCAGCAGATTCTTGTTCTATACAGCCATCATCGCCACTATAACCATCAGTATTCTTCTCCACCAATGGACTATTGCAGCCATTGCCGTTTTGCTATGGTTAGCACGCTTCACGATGCAACTGATTGTTTTCAGAAAAACCGCCAAAGTTTTTGGCGAACGGAAGTTCTGTGCACTACTCCCCTTATTCGATTTTCTGCAACCTGCATGGAATGGGGTATTCAAATTACAACGTAAATTCAGACGGAAAAATGAGTTTATGAGAAAATAAAAAGAGAATGAAACCAACTATACATTTCTTAATTTAATAATACGAATTATGATCAGATTAAATGTTTTTATCCAAGTAAACGAGAGTAACCGCAATGCTGTCTTAGAAACAGCAAAGGAATTGGTAGCACAATCTTTAAACGACAACGGTTGTATCGCTTATGATGTTTTTGAGAGCGCCACACGTAAAGATGTACTTATGATTTGCGAAACATGGAAAGATGCTGAGTCACTGGATGCACACGAAAAGGCTGCACATTTTATAACCTTGGTTCCTAAATTGCAAGAATTGGGCAAGATGAAATTAGAAAAATTTGAATTCTAATCCGGTTATCCATCTTGATCCGACAAAAACAAATCAGGGTTTGTATAAACAAGCCCTGATTTATTTTTATCCGCCAAGAAAGGTTATGCAAGAAACACTTTTCCACCAATGTAATCACTGCCTGAAAAAATAGAAGAGTATCACATTATCCAGCATAACAAATTGAAACCTTTTATCGCTTTATATTCTCTAACACACCCCGAACAGCCCCTTTTCATTGTTTTCACCCACCCATGCACATGCAATATTATTCGGTCAAACTATAAATGTAACAATTTAAAATCTTCTTTTTACAACGAAATATCACCAATATTGTTTGTTTTATATCATATTTCGCTTCAATAAGATTTAATATGTATATTATTTGCATATTAAAGACAATTACTCTACTTTTGCACCCGTTTTAAAAACAATAAAAAGTTTCAAATTGAAAGCATAAGTATGAAAATAATCTGGTCCATCCGTTCTTTCAACTTTACCAATATACCGTAAATGCGTTTGTCTAGAAGCGTGTTATAAGTAGTATTGTAAAATCAGAAAAACAGTTGAATCTCATGTTTACTTTCATTTCTATAATGGCTGTCGGAGTCCTTATAGGCTATCCCTTACGCCATAAATCCCAAATACGCAAGATCACTCCTCTCATCCATATCGTGGTCTGTCTGCTACTTTTCTTACTAGGTCTCTCTATTGGTCTTAACAGACTGATTATTGACAATCTTGGTTACTTCTGCGGCCAGGCAGCCGTCATCTCCTCATTAAGCATATTGGGCAGCATGATGGCCTCCCTTGCAGTATACCGCATCTTTTTTCAGAGGAAAGGGGGCAAACGGTGAAAAGTAGTCTTGTAACTCTAGCCTTTTTCTTGTTTGGCTGCGTAGCCGGAGTCAGCTATGCGGTGGACTTCGACGTACACCAAACCTCTGTATATGTACTATATGTACTGATGCTGTTACTCGGCATTAATCTTGGAAGCAACCGCAACCTCAGGCAGTTTGTTTTATCCCTCAATTTCAGGACACTGCTCGTACCCTTTGCCACCGTAAGCGGTACTCTGTTGTTTTCCGCTATCGGAGGCTTTCTCTTGAGCCGCTGGAGTATCTTCGACTGCATGGCTGTCGGAAGCGGATTCTCCTATTATTCCGTTTCCTCCATCCTTATCACGCAGATCAAATCCCCCTCCATCGGTGTGCAGCTTGCTACCGAATTGGGGACCATCGCGCTACTATCCAATATCTTCCGGGAAATGACCGCCTTGATAGGAGCTCCCCTTTTCCGCAAATATTTCGGTTATCTGGCACCTATCTCGGCGGCGGGCATCGGTTCTTCCGACATTTCCCTGGCAGCCATCGCACGCTGCTCCGGACCGGAAGCCGTACCCGTGGCCATCGTCCACGGCATACTGATAAACATAAGCATGCCTTTCTTCGTTTCTTTCTTTTGCAAACTGTAAGCTGAAGGAAGTGACATACTATACATAACTTTACATTCTCTCTATAAAGAACCGGCCCTGTCACGAATTCGCAGCAGGGTTGGTTCTAACACATCCGCCCAACTAAAGCATTTCTTCCTAACAATTAAGCCTTTTCTTTCTATCAACTACTACAGACTTTCACAACAGACCGTACAGTCCACTATAATGGACTATACGATTCACTGTAGGAAACTGTAGTACATTACCGCATAAAAAAACTTAATCATAAGAAAAAAAGACCTTAGCATTATAAGAAAAAAAGGATTAATACCGGATATACGGAAAAAGCAGAAAGAGAATCTTCTCATTCAAACCGAATAGATTTTGCCGGATGAATACGCGTCACCAGAAATGACGGCCCGACAAGCATCAGCACCGATACCAGCAAGGTACAGACATTCAGCAACAAATAAATCCAAATATTGAATTCAATAGGAACACGATCTACATAATAAGTGGCAGGGTCCAGTTTGAAAAGATGAAATTGAGATTGAATAAAGCATAATGCCACCCCGATGATATTTCCCCATACCATCCCCCTGCCAATCAAGAATACCGAAAAACTGAGGAATATCTTACGAATAGCAAAATTATCAGCACCCAATGCTTTCAGCACCCCGATCATATTGGTACGTTCCAGAATGATAATCAGCAAACCGGATATCATGGTGAATCCTGCCACCCCCGTCATGAGAAACAGGATAACCCACACATTCATATCCAGCAAATCCAGCCATGCAAATATCTGAGGATTGACTTCCTCCACACTCTGAGTATAGTAAGTACCTCCGTATGCATCCACCTGCGTATCCACCCGTGCACGGATTTCCTCTTTCACCGACTCCAACCGGCTATACTCATTCACTTCCAGTTCTATACCACTCACCTGCCCTTTCTGCCAACTATTCAAACGGTTCACCGTATATAAGTCGGTTATCAGAAACAAATCATCGTATGCGGAAAAATTGGTCTGATAGATGCCGGCTACAGTAAGACGACGTGCACGCACATTGTCCTCTATATAATAGGTATAGATTTTATCACCCAGTTTCAGATGTAGTCTGTCGGCAATAGTGCGGGACACCAATACCTTATTAGTAGAGGCAGTATCCGAGAAAACAGGAATCTCCCCTTCCTGCAAATGATTCTTTAAAAACCTCCAGTCGTATTCATGAGAAACACCTTTCAGCACCATTCCCTGAAAGCTGTCGCTTGTCATTATCATTCCCGGCTTGGTGGAATAGCGCTGCACGTGCTTTACTCCTTCCAGTGTTTTCAACAGATGGAGCAAACTGTCGTTGGCTACAATGGGAACCGTCTGATAAGATTGCTGGGAGTCGAAGTTAGTTATTACGATATCGGCCCCCAAGCCTACCACCTTGTCGCGTACCTCATGTTTGAAACCGATCACCACCGCTACCGACACAATCATGACGGCCAGCCCGATAGCTATGCCCAGCATAGCAATGCGGACGGCAGGCTTGGACACCTCTTTTCCACCCTCATTGCTGCGATAGATGCGTCTGGCAATAAAGAGCTTCCAGTCCATATCAGTCTTCTACTCTTCCGGGATATGCTTCCAATGCCTTACGCAGTACGAACAACGCACGGACCAGATCCTCTTTCTTCAACACGTAGGCAATACGCACCTCATTACGGCCTGCACCCGGAGTAGTATAGAATCCGGCAGCCGGAGCCATCATGACCGTCTCGCCTTCATAGTTGAATTCCGACAGACACCATGCACAGAACTTTTCACTGTCGTCCACCGGCAATTTGGCAACCGTATAGAATGCACCCATCGGTATAGGTGAATAAACACCCGGAATACGGTTCAGCCCGTCAATCAAGCACTTACGGCGCTCCACGTATTCGTCATACGTCTCGCGTGTGTACTCTTCGGGGGCATCCAATGAAGCTTCGGCAGCAATCTGACCGATCAAAGGAGGACTCAGACGTGCCTGGCAGAATTTCATGACGGCATTTCTCACTTCCTTATTCTTGGTAATCAACGCACCGATACGGATGCCGCATTCGGAATAACGCTTGGACACCGAGTCAATCAGCACCACATTTTCTTCAATGCCTTCCAAGTGACAGGCAGAAATATAAGGAGAACCGGTATAAATAAACTCGCGGTACACTTCATCCGAGAACAGGTAAAGATCATACTTCTTCACCATGTCACGAATCTGGTTCATCTCGCGGCGGGTATACAAATAGCCGGTCGGATTATTCGGGTTACAGATCAGAATAGCTTTTGTGCGTTCGTTTATCAACTCCTCGAACTTCTCCACTTTCGGCAGGGAGAACCCTTCCTCAATGGTAGTCGTCACCGTGCGGATCACGGCACCCGCCGAAATGGCAAACGCCATATAATTGGCATAGGCAGGTTCCGGCACAATGATCTCATCTCCCGGATTCAAACAACTTAGAAAAGCAAACAGCACCGCTTCCGAACCTCCGGTAGTGATGATGATATCATCGGCAGACAAGTTGATGTCATATTTCTTATAATAACCCACCAGCTTCTCGCGATAGCTGCGGTATCCCTGGCTGGGACTATATTCCAAAACGGTACGGTCAATATTACGAATCGCATCAAGGGCCGCTCGCGGAGTAGGCAGGTCGGGTTGACCGATATTCAGGTGATACACATGAACTCCTCTCTGTTTTGCAGCATCGGCCAGCGGTGCCAATTTGCGAATTGGCGATGCGGGCATCTCGTTTCCTCTGATGGATATTATTGGCATAATGTTATAAAAATTATTTAATCGAAGTGCAAAGATAGACTTTCGCAACCAACCGAGCAAACAATTAATTAAGAATTTAAATCTTTGTTATCTTAATGCGCATTTTTTAGGGTTATTAAAAAAAAACATGTAAGTTTGTTCCAGTAAAACAAAGCAAAATATCAAATGAATCTATACCTGATAACCTTCCAGTCCTCCTTGAACAGAATTGAGTCTGTATATGATTGCCATAAAGATTTATTTGTGGAAATCGAGAAGTTTTTCACGCTTCATCTGGTACCTTATACAGAGGCTGCAAGTATTCCGGCAGATGCCTACCGGATGGCTTTCATCGCTTCGGGCGGGGTAGAAAAAATGGTCACCCAACACTTCGAACTACTTCCCTATCCTATCCATCTGCTGACCGACGGACAACAGAACTCACTGGCTGCTTCCCTGGAAATAGCTACATGGATACGCAGCAAAGGAATGAAAGTACATATTATTCATGGCACTATCCCCAATATGGTGAGACAACTGATAGATCATCACAAGGCTTTCGCCGCCCAGCGCGAGGTAAGAGGAAAACGAATCGGAGTTGTGGGATATTCTTCTCCGTGGCTGGTGGCCAGCAATGTAGATTACCTGCTTGCCAGACGCCGCTGGGGAATAGAGTTCATTGATATCCCCATGGAGGAAGTGTATTGTCTTTTTTATCAGATAAAGGATGATGATATAGGATATGAGGCGTCCGTATTTGCCAACCGTGCCATTGCCTGCCGGGAAGGGACTCCGGAAGATTTGCTGAAAGCCATGCGTCTTTATCAGGCAGTGAAAATTATTTGCGAGAAAAAAAAGCTGGATGCAGTAACCCTCTCCTGCTTCTCCCTGATTGAGAAATTAGGAACAACTGGATGTCTGGCACTTGCCCTGCTTAATGATGAAGGCATTCCGGCCGGATGTGAAGGAGACTTACAATCCATCTTTACTCTGCTCATCGCCAAGACACTGACCGGCCAGGCAGGATTCATGGCGAATCCGGCATTCATCAACGATGACCTGAACGAAATAGTGATGGCTCACTGTACGATTGCCACCAAAATGGTGGATCAGTTTATCATCCGGAATCATTTTGAAACAGAAACCGGAATAGCCATACAGGGTATTTTGCATCCGGGAGGCATCACGATGATAAAATGCGCAGGAGAATGCCTGGACGAGTATTTCGTATCCACAGGCCAACTGATAGAAAATACCAACTACATCAATGCCTGCCGCACACAAGCAAGAATCAAACTGGACAAATCGGTAGACTATTTTATGCGTAATCCTTTAGGTAACCATCACATCATATTAATGGGCGATCATGAAAAAGTGATTCACGAATTCATGCAATTGAACAGCTGCAAACTAGTGGAATAAGGAAAGCATGAAGAAATTAAGTAAAATGGGAGATGAAGATTAAATAAATTGTATCTTTGTATCCAATTTAATATTCAATAAAACAATAAACTTTTATGATGCATACTTGGTTTGAATGTAAGATACGTTACGAAAAAGTCATGGAAAACGGCATGAACAAGAAAGTAACGGAACCCTATTTGGTTGACGCGCTGAGCTTTACTGAAGCAGAAGCCCGTATTATTGAAGAAATCACTCCGTATATCAGCGGTGAGTTCACTGTTTCGGACATCAAACGAGCCAACTACAGCGAACTGTTCCCCTCTGAAGAAGATGCAGCCGACCGCTGGTTTAAGTGCAAGCTGTTCTTCATCACGCTGGACGAAAAAAGCGGAGCAGAAAAAAAGACCTCCACTACCGTACTAGTACAAGCTTCCGACCTGCGCGACGCTGTAAAGAAACTGGACGAAGGAATGAAAGGTACAATGGCAGACTACGTGATTGCATCCGTAGCCGAAACCGCCATCATGGATGTTTACCCATACGAAGCCGAACCGGATGTGAAACCTG
>NZ_JBCOCI010000109.1:0-10530 GCF_040929485.1 Phocaeicola sp. RTP21198st1_B8_RTP21198_201120
AAAATCCTGAGCAACTTTTTGTTGCTCAGGTACTTAAAAAGTTTAATTTATAATAGTGTTGCGGAATTAAGGATAACTATATTATTGAAAAGCTTTCTTCAACGTATAAGAATGACTTACCAGCATTAAAGATGGCTGTAACAAAGTTACTATTCTTTAAGTTAGATGAAGACAATATTGAACCGTGGAAAGACTGTTACTATCCAAAAGATTTTGAAACAACACGTGGCGGTTTATATATGAATTGCGGTATCCCGCAAGGTTTACCTCAATCTTACTTCTTCGGCAATCTCTGTATGATAGAAGTCAAAAATTGTCTTATGAAAACTAAATGTTTCAATGGTGATGCCTACTTTTATGTTGACGATTCGGTTATTTATGTTCAAGCAGAGTTAGATGAAAGATCATTCAAAGAGAGAATAGACGCACTTAATGCTGACCTTTTTAACTGGTGCAACAAAGCAGAACAGGAAAAGAGTGATATAGATTATTTCGTTCCGAAGACATATTTGAATTTCCACGCAAAATTGAATTATCAGATTAAATTTCATGAGGAAGGGAAAAGCGTGTTCACTCCGATAGACACTACTTACAATCAATTCGGTCCAATTTTGAACCTAACCCGAGAAACATCAATATCCTCCAAGCTCTCATGGAATTTGGATGAAATAGATGATCAAGTATCTCTCGGCAAGTTGGAAGCTCTTGACAAGGTGATTTCTCGCGAAATAGAAGAGCAGAAAAAGAAGGCGAATGAAAATACTGGTGCTAAACAGAAAAACCAAGTGTCTTCGAGATTAAAACTTCTGCGTAGATTTAAAAAATTCTTCCTTTATCGCAATCGTTTATTAAAGATAAGAGAAGAAGGTGGGCCAAATGAGGCTTTACTTAATAGCTTTAAAGAACGCTTTTTAGAAAAGGTGAATAACCTTGCTGATTGGTTTGAGCAGAACGATGAAGATATATTCCAGTCTGAATATAGATTACTTATACAGAAAAATTCGAAGGAGGAATCTCAAAGGTTAAGTAAGTGTATCGAAGCATTTGAGAAGACTGCATTGAAGCTTGGAAACAAGGGTGACGAAAAAAGATATAAATATCTTTTCTTTGCAAAAGATGCAAATAGTGCTGTTGTGATGAAATCTCTCTCTCAGGACATTTACTCATCACTTATTCGCTGGGCTAAAGAAAATTTCAGTGGATTTAAAAGCCTTAATTCCGAAAAGCAGATGGAAAAATTCCGCGCATTTATGACCGAAAAATCCGCAATGGGAATATATGGAATGAAAGATAGCGGATATAATGGGAAAGATTTTACGGAGTTTGTAATGAAAACATCTTCGGAATACCAAAGAAGAATCCTAAACGTTTATTTTTCAGAAATCATGAGCGTTATTCCGTCTGACGCTTTGACATTCATGAAAACCAATTCCCGTAAGTTCCACTATACCGAACTACGAATATTAGCATACCTAAGGAACAAAGATTTTGACTTGGTGCAGTTTGAAGAGTTTGTTGAACATATAAAAGACAAGGACATATCAAACTGTATGGGCATTGATATGGGACTACTCGACGTGTTGAACCGATTTATTAGTCATGTGCGCAAGCCAGAATGGGTGGATTCATTGATTCTCACTCATCGACTAACGAAAGGCTTGTGGTATAACGGTTCTAAGTTTCTCAACTCATATACACTTCACAATGAGGAACACGCAGTAACTCTCATTAATAAGTCGCTGGAACTGACAAACAGAATCGACTATTTTGTATTGAAAGATGTTGACTATTATATTTTGTTCTTAGCTTGTTATCTACATGACATTAGTATGGTAATTCATCCTGACCTAGGCAGAATGAGCTCTGCGGAAGGTAAGAATATAGCTATCATATCTGAACTCATGGTGAAGATGCAAGATGAATTAAATGCTTTCAATACAATAAAGCCTGAAGACCGCAAGAATTCTCGGTTGAAGAATGCTGGTAAGTTCTTGACATCTATATTTAATGAGGTATATGGCTACTTTGAAAATGAAGTAAGAGACCATCATGCTACTGATAGTGCGAAGTTTATTCGCGAAAGGTCTAATACATTACTCAGCTACCTTGAACCCACTTTACTATCATTTGTTGCTAAAGTATCAGAAAGTCATGGCTATGACGTGTATGACGTATATGGTTTGAAGTCGAGAGCTAAAGAAGATACAGTCAGCTTGAAATATTTGATGATACTCATCCGTTTGGCAGACTTGTTTGATGTGGCAAATGACAGAGTGAATTATCATCTTTTACGACAGAATCTCAAACACTTGTCGTTAACATCGAAGTTCCATTGGATTTCGCATCTCGTCACAGACAAAATCGAGTTGAAGACCGTTTACAACGCCGATGAAAACGATAAAAAGAAGTTGGATGAGAAACCTATTTTAGAGGATATAAACCTTGACTTGTACCTGAATGTCAAACAGCTCACTTCTGTAATCAAGAAAAACGAGTGCGAAAGTTGTCAGTGTAATATAAAAGGAGACTGCATCAGCATAGAAATAAAAAAAGGTAGTAAGCCAAAAGAGAAATGCAATCAGGACTCGTGTACTGTTCTCTGCAGATGGATGATGAAGAAACATGAGTGGCTCATTCCGGAACTAGTCGCCCTAAACGATTACCTCTTCTCCGTGAACAACTCGCTCATAAAGACAAGAATAAACTTCAACATACACTATCGCGGAGACATGGCTCTCGACCCTGATATGTTTGATTATGTACAGGAGTATTTGGGAGTGTAACCAGTATAGAAAGAAAATAAAATTTAAATGTTCATGATGGGCGTAACTATTTAGCTAAAAAATATTTCTGATCTTTAAATATTTAAACGTACAGATTTTTATACTCAGCTAAAGGTTGACACTCTTTCGACTTACTCCCACCCATCCGGCAGCGGTATAGGTCTGTTCCTGCTTCCCGTTCCCTTTCCAGCACTCCGGCAGGCTTCATGCCCGAAAAGGAACGCAAAGACGGAAGGGACAAACGGAACACATTCGCTCGTACTGTCACCCGAAGCTTCGCCTGCCAGCGAAACTTTCCGTGCGCCATCCCGTTCAAATAAGTTCCCCTGATGTTTGTCCCAGCAGCCCCTTATTGTCTTACCCGGTTTGTAACCGTACTTTTTTTTCATTAAGCTCCGCCATACTTAATCAAATCTTTTGTCTGCGGAGCTTTCCACTCGTTACCGCAACTGCCATCGCACGGCCATCCGCAAAAGCCGGATAGCTGATTGCTCTGTTCGTTTACCATCAACCGGACAGAAAGCACCTCGCCACCTCGCAATTATCACCCCGTTTTTCTTGTTCTTTTCCAGAAACGAAACTTTCCAGCTTTCATAACAGCACTTTCCCGACTTGTACCGATAAGTAATCTATCATTCAATTTACTGAAAGGTTGAATTTTCCCCCTTAGGGCTGATTGGGAAAACATTGACGAAGGTAGGCGGGGGAGAAAGCAAATCCGCAAAAAATGCCAAATCTCCACCCTGCGGGTAGTATTTACCATTTTTTCAGATAATTGCAATTCTCCCTTTCCGCTCTTGATTATTGTCAATGTTCTTCCCAATCAGCCAAAGGGAAAAAATTTGGTTGGGGCGGCAAGCGATGATAACAAAAACAAGTAGTAACAATTTAATTTTTGAGTTATGGCAACGACAACAAACAACACCATCGAGAAAATTTCTCCCGTGTTCACCGATTTACTTATCAAGAAAATCGAAAGTCTGAAAAGCGACTGGCAAAAACCGTGGATAACGAGCCTTAAACACGGTTTCCCCCGCAACCTAAGAGGAACGGTTTACAATGGCGGTAACATCTTAATGCTGCTGTTTTACACCGAGTTTATGAAATTCACTTTGCCCGTGTTCCTTACATTCAATCAAGCCAAAGCCGAAGAAGTGAGCATAAACAAGGGCGCACGTTCGTTCCCCGTTTACTATTGGTTCAAGTTCGTGGTACACAAGGAAAGTAACAAGTCCGTCCCTTACGAGGAATATTGCAAGCTATCCAAAGCGGAAAAGGACGAATACAAGGTAATACCCCAAATGAAATATTACAATGTGTTCAACCTCGACCAAACCAATTTTGCGGAAAAGTACCCCGAACGTTTCGCCAAGATGCAACAGGGCGAACAGCCCGAAAACCATTCGGACGGTATCGAGTGCGGAATGTTGGACGAGTTAATATATATGCAGAACTGGTATTGCCCCATCAAAGTAAAGTATTCCGACAGTGCTTTTTATGTGCCCGCAACCGACTATATCGTTTGTCCCGAAAAAGAGCAGTTCCCGCAGGGAGCGGAGTTTTACGGAACACTTTTACACGAGATGGCACACAGCACAGGCAACCCCCAACGCCTGAACCGCACGTTCGGCAGCTTTTTCGGGGATGAATTATACGCCCGTGAGGAACTTGTAGCCGAACTGACATCAGCCCTTTGCGGTGCTTTCTTCGGTATCGCCACCACACCGCAGGACAACAACGCAGCCTATCTGAAACACTGGCTCACCAAGCTAAAGCAAGAACCCGCCTTTCTGATTGATATATTGGGCGATGTGAACAAGGCTGCAAAGATGATAACGGAAAGGGTGACAGAGCCGATAAACGAACCCGTTGCAGCCTAACGGAAAACAGAAACAAGAGTATTAACAAAGGGGTGGAGCAATCCACCCGCAAAAAACATAAGAAGATGAAAACATTATCAGAAAAGGAATTTAACGAGTTCAATGCAAAAGGATTATTCACGGACAGAGCGGAACAGGCAAAGGAAATCCTGTTTCCCGTCATGCAGGAAATACGAAAGTTTATACCCGGTGCGGAATACGGCTATCGTGTGATAGGCGGTCAATATCCCCAATTTTACGGTATTCAAATCGAGTTTACGCAAAACGGCATTCGCTTTCATTTGAACAAGATACTCAAAGAAAACAAATACAAGATTGTCCCCGATATGGAACATTTTACGAACGTCAATCGCTACGACATTGAGAGGATAACCAACCAATATGAAAAGCCGTGTAATATCGGTACGTTCACCGCAAAGAAAGTGAACGACTGGATAAATTACTATACTCTGATATACAACCAAGTAGCGGAAGAAGAAGCGGAAAATGCGCAGAAAGTAGCCGATTTCCTTAAATCTATTGAGAACGAATCCATAAGATGGGAAGCCAAAGACCATTCAAAAGGAACTATAACCCGCAATGGCTTATGCTTCACTTTCTACATAGAGAACGGACACCTCTCTTACGAGTTAGCCCTTAGTTATTGCGGTACGACTGACTATAACAAATTCCGGTTAATGGCTGACAACCAATTTTTCCCGAAAGGAAACTATTAGACAACAAGGGCGGAGCAATCCGCCCGCAACACCCGATAAAATGAAAACGATACTCATTTACAAACTGATATACCGCCTAATCCTTTGGGCAGTGGTGATTTACTTTTTCACCACCACCGCAGGGCAGTTCTTCGCCTTATTTTTTGCCGTACTCCTGTTTTATTTCGTGGCACGGTTCATTCTCGCCCTTGTTTGGCGTTTGTTTGTGGGTATCGTTTTTGTGCTGATAATCATTCTTTTAATCTTTTAAAATATACCAATATGGAAACAAAGACATTCATCAAGAGCGGAGCAGCCGAAACCAGACTTTTTGGCGAAGAAACTTATGTACAATGCTGTTTGGGTGCATTTCGGGGCGAAATCTATTTCGATTACAAATACCGCCACACCAACGGGCAGGAGTTTACAACCCTACGCAGGACGTTGGTACAATGCCGTGCCGAGCGTGATTTTTGGCTAAGGGAAAAGACCGTTTCTTTTTCGGGACACCGAGCCGAGAGAATGACAAGGAACAGCCCCAACACACAAAAACGATTGATAGATATAGGCTTCGACACCTATACAGCGATAACCGAACTTTGCAAACGTGACTATCATACGTTTTTATCGGGCATGGCGAACGGCTTCGACCTTATCGCAGCCGAGGAAGTTCTAAACGCAAAAAAGACGTTTCCTTACATTCAGCTAAAATGTGTACTTCCGTTCAAAGGACAGGCAGACCGATACACCCAAGCCGACAAGCAGCGTTATAACGCCATTTTATCCCAAGCGGACGAGGTGATACTACTACAGGATGAATATTCAGACCGTTGTTTCTTGCGACGTAATAACTACCTGTTGGATAACTCCGCTTATCTCGTAGTCTTTTATGACAGCACCCCAACGGGCGGAACTGCCTACACGTTACGCCATGCGATAGAAAGAAAGATACAATTTCAAAACGTATGTTATAACCGCAAATAAGGCTCATAAGGGCGGAGCAGTCCGCCCGCTACTTTCTTTCGGTGAGCCGGAGCGGTGAAAGAAAGATAGCAAAGAAACCATTTTATCAAACAGAATTTTAATCAACTAAAAAATAACAGAATTATGAAAGCAACAGTAAATCAATCAGCAACAGAGAGAAACATCACATTGGTATCATTGGCAAACATTCAGCCGAGCAGTTTCAACCCTCGTAAGTATTTCAGCGAACCCGCCCTGTATGAACTGGCGGAAAGCATCAGACAGCAGGGAGTTTTGCAACCTATCACCGTGCGCCCGATAGCCAATACAGACCGTTACGAGATTGTTTTCGGTGAACGCAGATACCGTGCATCCGTCATTGCGGAAATGGAACAGATACCCGTCATTGTTTCGGAACTGACGGACGATGCAGCCGAAGATGCAGCCATAGCCGAGAACTTGCAGCGAGAGGACGTGACACCCATCGAGGAAGCCAACGCCTACCAACGCATGATTGAAACGGGAAGGCACACCGTAGCAACATTGGCGGTACGTTTCGGCAAGAACGAGAACTATATCCGTACCCGTTTGAAATTCACCGCCCTAATCCTCGAAATAGCTGAATTATTGGAAACGGACGAAATCACTATCAGCGTAGCAGCCGAAATCTGCCGTTACGGGGAAGATATACAGCGTGAGGTGTACGAGAAACATTTGCAGGATGGGAATAATTACAACAGTTGGCGGGGGCTGAAAGCTGCCGATGTAGCCAAACGGATAGAGAGTAACTATACCACTGATTTACGGTATTACTCGTTTGACAAGACCGAATGCGCAACGTGCGCCCACAACACGAACAACCTGCTTTTGTTTGCCGATGGCGGCTGCGGACATTGCGCCAACCGCACTTGTCTGGCTGAAATGAACGCGTCTTTCCTCATGGAGAGAGCCGTCCAAATCATACGGCAACAGCCCAATGTATCTCTTTGCCGTGACCGTTACAGCACCAACGAAACAGTGATAGAGCGGTTAATCGCTTTAGGTTACGAGGTTGAAAACCTTGAAAAATACACCGCTTTTCCCACAAGTCCCAACGAACCCAAAGAGGAAAATTTCAACAATCCCGAACGTTACGAGGAAGCCTGCACCCGTTACGAGCAGCAATGGGCGGACTACATGGAGAAAGAGGAAGAAATCACAGGGCGGAGCGAAGCGGGAGAAATCACCATTTACGCCAAGATAGGGAAACAGGAGATTACTTTCTGTTATGTGGAGAACGCAACCGAAGCGGACGGAACGCCCACCGAAGCCACCCTTTCACCCGTTCAGAAGTTGGAGAAGCAGGACGAGCGTAACAAGGAGATAGCCGTAGAAAGAACGGTTGAAGATACCAAACGGCAGATAATGGAAGCCGACATAACGGGCGGCAAGTTCGGAGCGGACGAGGAAAAGATGCTTTATTTCTTCATGCTCTCCAATTTGCGGAGCGAACATTTTGCAGCCGTGGGTATCACCGAAGAAGGGAAACACTACCTCACGAACGAGGACAAAATGAATATCGTGGAAAATCTCACCGTCAGGATAAAGACCATTATCCGCAGGGATTATCTGATAGCCAATTTCCGAAGCGCATGCGGCAACAATACCGAAGCATCCCTTTTGCTCGACTTCGCCCGTAAGCACATGCCCGAAGAACTTTCAGCCATCGAAAGCGGATATAACGAAGTGTACGAGAAACGACACCAGCGCATCGAGGAACGCAAAGCCGTTCTTTTGGTACAGGAAAAGACGAAAGCAAAAGGGCATGAAATCACCCAACCCGAAGAACAACCGCAACCCGAAGGAATTGCAGCCTAACCCAACAGAGGGCAAGGGCGGAGAAATCCGCCCGCTACTTTCTTTCGGTGAGCCGTGGCGGAAAAGACAAGAAGCAAAGAAACCACTTTGAAAAAGAAGTTCTCTGTTCAAGAAAAGGATGTCCGAATGAACATCCTTTTCTTCTTTTCACAGGGATCTACTTAACTTAGAATATTGCAATATAGCTAAATAGAATGGCTTAAGTGTTATTTCAAATTAATTATCATGAAGTCTAAATATCAATCTATAACTTTTATATTCAACGCTTGTATCCTTCTTTTTATATCTGGCTTAGATATTTCAAATGAAACTTTCTTTCCTTCAAGATTTGAGTAATCCAATTCTGGATTATTAGAAAAATGAAAAAAGAATTCTTCGGTTCTTAATTTTATATAACCGCAATAAATACCAGCTCTATTTTTCATAACTTTTTTCACTACTCCAATATTCTTAATAACATCACCTTCTGTTTTTGAAATATTAAGCTTTTTGCCATTATTCAATGTTTTAAGTATTAATTCTGTAAACTCTTGAACATCTTTCATTGCATATTTACTTTTCATCATATTCTGAGTCCATTCTATTTTACAGGTATTAAACAAATCTATAGCATCATTGAATATCCCTTTTGAAACCTCAGTATTATATAGACTTTTCAATATTTTTTCCGAGAATTTATCTATACTCTTTTCTTGAGATAAATGTGGTCTTTTTCCAGCAACCATCCAACAATAGATCATCAAGATATGTGCTTTGAATGGCTTCAAATCTCTGCTGAATTTTCCTTTTCTAAAGAAACCTTCAAGAGTATAAAAAGCATAAGCTATTGCAAAATATGGCAGTTTAGAATGTTCTTCCAAGAAAATATCTTTTCCAAACTCTTTAAGCAGTATTGATTCGTGTTTATGGGCAAGATGTGGATTATACATTAATGATCCCACAAAGTATTGTGTCAATATTCTTAGGTTTATTTTCTGAATTGGTTTAATCAGTGGATTATGGCTATACTGTTTTGCTCTCCTTTCATAATATATTTTATCTTGAAAATCAGAAACATAGGCGTTAAAAAAGATCTCTAAATCTTTATGAAATTTCTTTGTGCCTTCAAAAGCTTCTTCTAACACAATACTTTGCCTATTTGTTCCTTTAACTATTTCATTTGATATTTCAACATTTTTTGTAGCAATAATTTTCATTACTATTGTTGTATCACTCAAGTCTAAGCCTTCTTTTTTAGCATTATAAATTACATGACAAGTTTGACATCCATTTACAATTTGAGGATTTTCTATTCTCAATTTTCTATTATTGGGGACAAATTCATCACAAACAATAGCAATTCCATTATTTAACAAAACGAACTTTTGAGGATCACTATTAATTGTATCATATATCTCTGAGTTTACAGTGTTATCACCTTGATAGTCTCGAACATTATCATTAAAAAGAGACTTACGTATAACGCCCCCATCTGCAACAAGTAACTTATATAATTCACTTGCCTTACACAATGCTACACATGAATTTTCGACATTCTCAACTGGTGTTAAGTCCATTGTATCAATAACCTTCTATTACAGTAGAGAATTTGTTTTCATTTTCATCTAAAATGCATTTAAATTTTTCGCTGTCAATGATTTGGAAATCTACTTTTGAACAAAAATTATTTGATAATATATCTTTTTCTGCTTGCTTTTTCGTCCCTTCGTGTAATGGATCATTATTCCATTTTCCCATAACAACGTAGTACAATCGAACTATAGGAGATTCTTTCCAGTAGAAAGTAATATCTTCACTAACCAAAAATTCCTTTATTTGATATACTTCCTTAATTTTATCATTAAAAGGGTAATCTGGTGTTGCTGATAAAAAATTACGAACACCTGAAATAAAAGAATTCATTTCTGATATGCTGAAATGGGATTTATTTTTGGATTGTATGAAAATAAACTCAATACTGATTCTTGAGAATTTAGAGATAATATCTCGTATTTCATCAATACTCTTAACTAAAATCCCATTCACTTTTATTGCTATACCGTCTATTCCAGTATCACCAGGTCCCCCAACCCCTATAAAATCGACTAATTCAGAGTCAGCATTAAACGCATCGGGTTGATGTTGAGTCAATATCGCAATGTTCACAAATTGCTCAAATGCTTCATCTTCAGGAATTCCTTGAAGCTCATAGTTCTCGCAAAATTTTTTAAAACGTGCATTTATTATAGGTTCATTTGTCATATTCTTCAATATAAAGGTTTAACATTAAGCAAATATATCCTCAAATCCGCAACTAAGCCCTTGAACGTCCTTATTGCGTTTACACGTCCTCTCATTACTGAATTTGCAGAT
>NZ_JBCOCI010000110.1:0-10387 GCF_040929485.1 Phocaeicola sp. RTP21198st1_B8_RTP21198_201120
CCCAATCCATAGCTGATATCCTTGTCGATTGGATCTGGGCAAGCGGAGTGCACGGTATCAAAATACCGCAGGATTTGATTGGCGTGATTCCTGATGGCATTGTCGGACCTAAAACGCTTGAAGCAATAAACAGGCAAAACCCTCGTGAACTGTTTGATCAGATCAAGATTGCACGGTTTGATTTCATCGAAAATATTTGTCGTCAGCGTCCGACCAATAATAAATTTAAGAGAGGGTGGATGAACCGCATAAATGATATCTCTTATGTTGGTTAGAGTTATGAACTGGGTAAGCCGGCATATATTGCTGGCTCCTTTCATGTGTCTGTTCCTGCTGTTCGGATCATGTGGCAGCTCGTATAAATCTGTCAATTCAGACACAGAAGTAATCAGGAAGGACAGTGCCAATGAATCGGTCAATATCGTACATGGTTCTACTACTTCTTTAAGAGAGCTGATAAGCACTAATGGCAGCTATGTGATTGATTTTCGAGTTTATGATACCCGAAAATCGCCCGATAGCCTGACTGGGAAACCTCCGTTATTGGCTGACGGTCATGTGGAAGGTGATTTCAATAAGAATGAAAAGAAGGAAACTGTAGTCAATGACAGTACGGAGATAAAAGCCGACAAGGATATTACTTCCGATATTCATGAGGAAAAGCGGTCAGAAAGCATAAAGGATAAAAAAGAATCCACGTTGCCTGAACAAATCGGTTTTGCCTGTGTTTGTGTAACCGTTTTGATTGTCGTTATGTTGATAGTACAAAAATATTGGCGCAACAGACAATCTTCATCATAAGACTTTAAATTTATAAATTGGACTGCTCCGGCTATAATGGCCGGGGCTTTTTTCTTGTGTCTTTTTTTGATGTTCTTGTTTGATTTCTTATTTTTGTACACAAACTTTTATCAATCATGTTATGAATAGACTTTTATTAGCTTCTTTTCTTATTTTCGTAAGTGTTTCATTATTTGCTCAGAAGCCATATAAGGCATACTGTAATCTTATCGGTGATGAAAACTCACTAAAGAAAGGAATTGTCAGTGTAAGAATTGATTTTGGTCAGAAAGATTTGAAAGACAACAAGTTCGTGGATGAAAATGGAAAAGAGATAAAGTTTCGCACAATGGTTTCAGCTATGAATTTTATGTCTAAACTTGGTTGGCAGTTGGAGCAGGTGTATAACCGTTATGACCAGATAGACGGAAGCCCAATTATTATTTGGGTCTTGTCGAAAGAAGTTGATTCGGATAACGAGATAACTAAAGGATTTCAAACGAAACTAATGTACGATAAAAGCAAGGCGACCCAATAAGTTGCCTTTTCCTGTTCTTCTGGGGATTTCCTTCACTTCAAAACGCATCGATACTTCACTAAGTTTGCTTTTGTGCTCTTGATAAACATAGTATTCTATCATGTTCCCTTTATAACTCTTGAAGTTTACTGTTTAAAAATCGATTTTTTTATTTATTTTGTAGCTAAATAAAGATATTTATTCATAGAACAAAAATATAAAAGTGTGCAATTGGTGTGCAGTTTAAAATATGTATATATAAATGATTAATAATTAGTGTGTTATGTGTTATAGTTATAGTTTGTGGAGAAGCATGACAAATATTCAGGAAGAACTGTTGCCTGGGATGAATGAACACGATTTATAGTTGATATGGCTGTTTTGTTGTTGGGGGATTATAACGAGACTGCTTATAGTTAGTTGTTTGTACTTGTGTGCAGCTAACCAACTATCAATATTATCAATGTATTTAGATGGGGAAGAATGTTACAAAGGTATCCTTCCTGTTGTTTGTTGTGCCGGATACAAGGTGATGCACATACATGTCTGATTTGTTGGGGAAAGTGTAGAAATATTCTACAATGAAAATGTGGACCTTTTTCTTTGAAAATAGTTTGTTCTTAATGTATTTGATTGATAATCAATACCAGTCTGGTTTTGGCATAGGAATTGTTTTCTCTTTATCATAAGAATAACCATTTAAATATATTAGGATATGAGAAAGTTTTTTATTGTGTTAGTATGGGGAATGGGATTAGGACTTGCAGCGTTGTTTACAAAAGATATAGTACGTGGGGTGAGGAATGTGATTGCGATAAATCATTTCACCCCTACTGAGGTGAATAACGCTCCAATAGGATGGCATCAAGACTTGTGTTGTTATCTTAATTAATTTGTCGTCATAGAGATTTTGTTCATAATTGAAATTGGAAACAACTGTTTTTTATGGCAGCTGTTTCCAATTTATTTGTATTCAGTTGTCCTTATACTCTTTTCGTCAAGTGATTTTCGTATACAAGTCTAGGACAAATGTAAAATAATAAAGGGGATTGGATGAATGGTTATTAATGAATGTTTTTAATGTCATCCTGCACTATTTGATCCATTTCTTTCATCAGTTTTTGGGGATTCTTTTTGGGGGAGAATCCTTTATCTTTTTCTTCATGCAAAAGATCTGTTTCAGTTATGTCCTCACCCCAGTCTTCGAACATATTCGTTGCCGGTTGTCCTGACAATGTTACATTCTCTTCTGCGATAGGGACATTTCTCTCAATAATTTTTTCCATAATCTAATCTATTTATTGTTTACTAAATGACAAATATGGGTAGAAATGGTTTAATGATTTAATAAAGTTTGAAGTTTATGATAAATAGAAAGTTCTTGAGCAAGCTAGAAAAACCTGATTTGCGAGCAACTCTTTATCTTTCTTTTTAAACAACTTTGCCTTGTAAAGAGTGCTCCTCTGTCCTTTCAATTGAAAAATAAGTTTTTTAAAAAGCAATTCTTTCGGTCTGTTTGAGGTTTATTTGCAAAATTGTGGGGAGGATTTTGGTTCTTAAAGGATCGTTTTGTTCTCTGATAACTTCCGGAAATGTTCTTGACGTACTTATTAGGAAGTTCGGGTGTTTATGTCCTCATGCCATCACTGCATGTATAACAGGCTAATTATAAACAACTTATATGCAGATGGTAAAAATATTTGTTCTCACTTATGCTCTCATGCTCTCATAACGTTCTGAAACATATTTTCGTGTAACATGCTTGTCCTCAGTTATATCTATTTTTTATAGGCTATTCCAGGCTTGATAGGAAGTAGGGTGTTTTCAGGCTTTTTTCTCGCAAGAAGTGTGCATAAGGGGTTTGTACTTCCATAGAATAATGGCTTACAAAGTCTTGGCAACGGTAAAAAAGATCAAGACGTTTCGGTAAAAGCTCCTTTTCTTTTTTTAAAAGGCGGTTATCTTTTTTGAAAAGCTCTTGATCTTTTTAAAAAACGTCCTTATCTTTGATGTGGAATTTTATTCTGGACATATAAGATTTCATATACGTCCGCATGAGTTTGTACGTACGTATAACTATATGGGGCGTACGTGTAAAAAACATGTTTTCTGATGTGGGAAAAACATTGTCCTGTTATACTCCCCCTATTTTTACAAGTGATTCTTCTTTGTTTCTGCCTTTTTCATTTTGTTGCATTTTTAGCTGTAACACTATTTGGGGGACTAGGCAAGGAGAAAATAAAAAAGGCTATCTTCCCAGACAGCCAATCTTTTGTTAACCTTAAATCTAATACTATGAAAAACACAATGCAAAGGTACGTATTCTTGAGATAGTTCCAAATTTTAGAAATAAAAAAACGCTTGTTATAACATGGTTTAGCAAACAAACTTTTTTCTTAACAAATAGCAGATTGAAAGAGTGGAGTTGGTTGCTTTTTTGTTCATTGGAAATAAAACATGTTTGTTACGGCAATAACTCATTGTATTATTCTTAATTCGATTATTTCCATTATCTTTGCACTCCAAAAATGCTTGTTGATATGCAATTGTTAAAAGCGTAATGGATATTATAGGCAGATTGTTTCCGGATAAAAAATAGATTAAAATATATGTTGTCTCATGGTATTTATTCAGTAATATTGCTGATTTTTTCAAATGTCTTTATGACGTTTGCTTGGTATGGTCATTTAAAAATGCGACAAGAGTTTAGTTGGTTTGCAGCCCTTCCGTTGATTGGTGTGATTGCATTTAGTTGGGCAATTGCTTTTTTTGAATATTGTCTTCAGGTTCCTGCCAATCGTCTTGGGTTTAAAGATAGTGGAGGACCGTTTGATATTATGCAACTCAAGGTGATTCAAGAAGTTATCACATTGGCTGTATTTACATTATTTTCTGTTTGGGCATTTAAAACAGAACTGAAGTGGAATCATTTAGCGGCTTTTCTTTGTCTGGTCCTTGCCGTTTATTTTGTCTTTAAGAAGTAATGAGTTTTGGTTAATAATTGCTGAATCCTTTTTGATAAGCAAAGTGTCTTGTTTGGGCAATGAATCTTGTTCAGATACTTTGCTGATTCTAGGAAACAAGATAGAATCCTGTCGGGTTGGTACGTAACTTTGATAGATTTTCCAACCTTTGGCACGATTACGATTACGTCGGATGGCACGTCCTCGTTTGGTTAAAGATTCATACAGAAAATTGTCGGCATCCAGTCCTCCTATTAATGGGTTATTACTGGGAGTTACCGTTTGATCCATGCCGGCAGGTAATATTACATAGCCGTTTCGCAAACCGGGAATCAGTTTGATATTTAGTTTCCATGACATTGTCAGAGAGTCTTTTCTTTTCAAGAAAATGGGATCATTAACCGGATCTTCATGCCATGTGGTGTAAGGAGTGTAGGGAGTAAGACGCACAAAGTTAGGGCGTACCCATTTGGTTGTGTCGCCGAAGTTTTTAGGCAAGTCTTTCAGAAACTTCATCCACGGTTTGTCTTCGGACATGAATGGAGTACCTTTTATATTGTCTTTGTCCGATTTAAAGTCGAAATGGATAGACTTTACGGCTTCTGTGTTAATTTTTAGTTCTCCATCTCCATTCAATAGCTCCTGTAAACGAATCGAGTCCTGTTTGTTCCATTGTGCTTGTGCTGTCAGTATACTGATAGTGCAGAATAATATGCTAAAATTTACCCTCTGGGTCATTCGTTTTTTCTTTATGATTATAATTGGTAACAAAAGTAATCTGGAGTGAGTTTAATGCTGGTTAAATTTGAGTTATTAATTGTTTATAATGTGAATATTTTAAATTTTATTTGGTTAATAAAAGGATTCGTTTACACCTCTTTTGTTGTTATGGAGCACACTTCATATAGACATTTAGATAGTTACCTCAATATTTGGTAATAAAGTTTTGTATTTTATCTCCAGATATAGTGACAGAGTTCATATTCATGGTATGTATTTCAATTGATGTCAGTACATTGGTCAGATAGGCGATATAGGTCTATATGGATTTATGGGGTCCATTCTGTCTGTGTGATTTATTTTCGGTATAGAATAAAAATAGCCCGTTAATTTTTAATAACGGGCTAAATTAGTGAAAATGATAATATTTATTTGGAGGAGAGTTGTGCATGCATGGAAGCAGCTGCTTTACGTCCGTCACCCATTGCAAGGATAACTGTAGCTCCACCACGCACAATATCGCCACCGGCATAAATAGTCGGGATTGACGATTGCATATTTTCATTTACGGCAATTGTTCCTTTGCGTCCCAATTCCAATCCCGGGATGGAACTGGGAACAATCGGGTTAGGGGAGACGCCTACGCTGACTATTGCCATATCGATGTCAATGGTTTCTGTTGCTCCTGGAATAGCTATCGGACTGCGACGGCCGGAAGCATCTGGTTCGCCTAATTCCATTTTCTGTAAAACGACTTGTTTCACACGCCCCTTTTCATCGGCAATATATTCTATGGGGTTATGCAGAGTCAGGAATTCCACACCTTCTTCTTTAGCATGTTTCACTTCCTCCAGACGGGCAGGCATTTCTTCTTCCGAACGGCGATAAATAATCATTGCGCGTTCTGCTCCTAAGCGGCGTGCTGTGCGGACAGAGTCCATAGCTGTGTTACCACCGCCGATTACTGCTACGCGTTTGCCGAATGTTACAGGAGTATCCGAATCCTCGCTGGCTGCATCCATTAGATTTACACGGGTCAGATATTCGTTGGAAGACATGATATTGATAGAATTTTCACCCGGGATATTCATGAAGTTGGGGAGCCCGGCACCTGATGCTACAAATATACCTTTGAAATCTTCTGCTTCCAAGTCTTCCACACTGATTGTCTTTCCTACGATGCAGTCCTTCATGAATTTGACACCCATCTTGGATAAATTGTCAATTTCTACATCTACAATCTTATTTGGTAGGCGGAATTCGGGGATACCATATTTTAATACGCCCCCTATTTCATGTAAAGCTTCGAATACAGTGACATCGTATCCCTGTTTAGCCATATCTCCGGCAAATGAGAGTCCGGCAGGACCTGAACCGATAACAGCTACTTTTATATTGTTCTTTTCCGCTACTTCCGGTACGGATATTTGACCGCTTTCACGTTCGTAATCAGCAGCAAAACGTTCCAAATAGCCTATGGCAACGGCTTCGTGTCCGGCTTTCAGATGAGTGCATTGTGATTCACACTGTTTTTCTTGAGGACATACACGCCCGCAGACAGCAGGTAATGCACTGGTTGCTTTTAAGGTTTTGGCAGCTTCAAGGAATTCACCGCGTTCTATATTTTTGATGAATTTCGGGATATTGATTCCTACGGGGCATCCGTTCATACAAGTAGGGTTGGGGCAGTCCAAACAACGTTTTGCTTCCGTTACAGCTTGCTCTTCGCTCAAGCCTAGATTGACTTCTTCCTTACGGCTATGTGAACGGTATTCTGCATCCAATTCGTTCATTTTTACACGAGGGATAGCCATTCGTTCTTTAGGCTTCATGGCTTTACGTAAGCTTGCACGCCATTCGGCATCCCGGCCATCCAGTTCTTTAGTCGCTTCACAAGTCATTGGCTTTTCGGTGTCTAGTTTGTGAATTTCTTCTTTTTCAATATCTTTGAAAGCTCCCATGCGTTTCAGCATTTCGTCAAAATCTACTTGATGGCCGTCGAATTCCGGACCGTCAACACAAACAAAACGTGTTTTGCCTCCTACAGTGATACGGCAGGCACCACACATGCCGGTTCCATCCACCATAATGGTGTTCAGAGAAACGTCTGTGGGTATTTCATATTTTTTAGTCAGCAGGCAAACGAATTTCATCATGATGGCAGGACCGATGGCGAAACATTTGTTTACTGTTTCACGTTTGATTACTTCCTCCACACCTTCAGTCACTAATCCTTTATGCCCGTATGAGCCGTCGTCTGTCATAATGATTACTTCATCAGAACTTTCACGCATTTCTTTCTCAAGGATAATTAATTCTTTGGTACGTCCGGCCAATACGGTAATTACACGGTTGCCGGCAGCTTTCAAAGCCTGTACGATAGGAAGCATCGGAGCAACGCCTACTCCTCCTCCGGCACAGACTACAGTTCCGAAATTTTCAATGTGGGTGGCTTTACCCAGCGGACCAACAACATCTGTAATATAATCTCCTTCGTTCAATTCACAAAGTCGTGTAGAAGAAAGACCAACTTCCTGTACTACTAGTGTGATGGTACCTTTTACGGGATCGGCACCGGCGATAGTAAGTGGCATACGTTCTCCTTTTTCACCGACACGAACAATTACGAAATGTCCGGCCTTACGCGACTTAGCAATCAGAGGTGCTTCTATAACCAATTTAAAGACCTTTTCCGAGAAATGTTCTTTTGAAATAATCTTATTCATTTTGCTATACTGTAAGTTAGTTATTTTTCTGAGTTGATTGTCAAATTGATAATTTATGCAAAGGTAGGATTATATTTTTTAAAGACAAAAGAAAAGCCGCCCTTTTGTGAGGGGCGGCTGGAGCCTATCATGATAAATCTGTTTTTGATTTTGCCGGCAGTTCGTTTTTAATGTGAAAAAAGGATTATTTCTTTGTTCTGATTTTATATCCTATCATTCCATAATATAGAATGAAAAGGAAACAGGGAACACAGATCCAATAGGAGGTCTGGAAACTAGTTGCATCTTGAACTACACCGCGCACCCATGGCATAACCGCTCCACCGGCAATGGCCATGGTTAGCAATGAAGAGCCGGCTTTGGTGAATTTGCCGAGATCCGCCATTGCGAGAGGCCATAATGCGGGCCACATTAATGAGCATCCTAATGCCATAAAGAATATGCAGTAGACTGAAATTTCAGCCGGCATGGTCGCTACTAGTGCAGAACCAATGATGGCTATGATGGCACATATTTTCATTGCGGTAGCCTGGCTCAGATATTTAGGGATTAAGGTTGCGCCGCAAATGTATCCTACTACCATACCGATGGAAGGGATAAATCCGTAATTGTCACCCGGCAGCTCCAATGCTTTGGCATATCCGGTTGCAGTTGCCAAGGCTATGGTTTCCACACCTACATAAAGGAAAAGAGCAATTACTCCTAATAGCAAGTGAGGAAATTGCATGATAGAAGTTTTACCTTCTGCATAAGGACAGGCAACCGCTTCTTCCGCATCTGTGGTGGCATCCTCTCCGGCAGCTTTTACTTCAGGCAACGGAGCCATTAAGGCGATAATGCCTAATACAACGAAAATACCGATAATGATACCAAATGGCTGGAACAAATCCTCCATTTTAATTTGGTCTATGGTTTTGCCGATTACTAAGGTAATAAAAAGAGTAGTAGCAGGCCAAGCCAGTTTGTTGCAAATACCCATGATGGAAATACGTTTTGCGGCAGACTCTATAGGTCCAAGAATAGTTACATATGGATTTACTGAAGCTTGGAGTACTGCATTGGCGGCACCACAGATGAATGAGGCGAAAAGAAACCATACAATAGATTCTGTAGCAGCTGCTTGGATGAATAGTCCAAAAGCGATAGCGAAAATGATGAATGAAAGAGCCATTGTTTTTTTGTAACCGATGGCTTCAATACATTTGGTGGCCGGTATGCCAAAAATTAGGAATGGAACAAACGTGGCGGCAAGCAGAAGATTGGATTCTGAAGCCGACATTTCCATTGACCGTTCTAATACCGGCATCAGGAAAGAGTTAATGCCCAATGCAAAACCAATTGCAAAAAACATCATGCCTACAAAGGCAAGAGGTACCATGAAATTTTTCTGTGAAGTATTCATAATAATAGGTTAAATGGTTAGTAATCAGGTTGAAATAATAAAAAAGAATGTCATTCTGCATACAAGACAGAATCTGTCGGGAAAGATCGGATTCTGAACAATACTCAGAATGGCATTCAATATATGTAATTAGCTGTTATTAGTCAATCATCTCGAATCCGCAATAAGGAACTAATGCTTTAGGGATGCGGATACCTTCCGGAGTCTGGTTATTTTCTAATAAGGCTGCAACAATACGCGGCAAAGCTAGTGCGGAACCGTTCAAAGTATGGCATAATTCTGTTTTCTTTTCGGCAGAACGGTAACGGCATTTCAGGCGATTAGCCTGATACGTATCGAAATTGGATACAGAACTTACTTCCAGCCAACGTTGTTGTGCTTCCGAGTAAACCTCAAAGTCAAAGCAAAGTGCAGCTGTAAAACTCATATCACCACCACAAAGGCGGAGAATGCGATAGGGGAGCTCTAATTTCTTCAATAGACCTTCTACATGGTCCAACATTTCCTGATGTGACTGTTTGGAATGTTCGGGTTTGTCAATGCGTACCAGTTCTACTTTTGAGAATTCGTGCAAACGGTTCAAGCCACGTACGTCTTTGCCGTAAGATCCGGCTTCACGACGGAAACATTGAGTGTATGCACAATTCTTGATAGGCAATTGTTTTTCGTCCAAAATCACGTCACGATAAATATTGGTTACAGGAACTTCTGCAGTTGGAATTAAGTACAAATCATCTACTTCGCAATGATACATTTGTCCTTCTTTGTCGGGAAGTTGTCCTGTTCCGTAACCTGATGCAGTGTTTACTACCGTCGGTGGCATGATTTCTTCGTAACCGGAAGCGCGGGCTTCATCCAGGAAGAAATTGATTAATGCGCGTTGAAGACGTGCTCCTTTACCTTTATATACAGGAAAACCTGCCCCTGTGATTTTCACGCCTAGTTCAAAATCTATCAAGTCGTATTTTTTGGCAAGTTCCCAATGAGGAAGTGCATTCTTGGGGAGTTCGGTTTCCATACCGCCCATTTTTTCCACCACATTGTCTTCAGCGCTTACACCTTCGGGCACACTGTCGTAAGGAACATTAGGAATGGTGTAAAGCAGGTTGGTCATGTCTTCCTGTGCTTTGTCCATTTCTGCTTGTAAAGCTTTGCTGGTTTCTTTGATTTCGGCTACACGTGTTTTAGCGGTTTCAGCATCTTCTTTCTTTCCTTCTTTCATCAGTTGCCCGATAGATTTGGAGAGCGAGTTCACTTCTGCCAGGTTTTTATCTAATTG
>NZ_JBCOCI010000111.1:0-10339 GCF_040929485.1 Phocaeicola sp. RTP21198st1_B8_RTP21198_201120
CCTATGCCATCGGCACCTCCTGTGATGAATGCTTTTCTAGGAAGTTTGATCGTATTGTCTGTCAGGTCCTTTGGTTGAAGCTTGACGGAAATCGTTTTCTTCTTTCCTTGTTTACGTTTTTTTTCCCATGCAGCCTTTCGGGCTTCATATTGTTCGTATTGTCTTTCTATATAATTGTCTGCCATAAGTTTTGAAATATATTTATCGGAATGTTATTCTATTGTTTACCATAAAATTAACAGCTCCATATATTATTATTCCAATAAATTGTGCTGTAAATTCTTTGATCCCTATTGCTTCTATCATCAGTATCACAAAAAGAAGTTGTATGCCATAGGCAATACCGAAAGCGGTACAAAAGAGCATTATTTGTTGCCAAAGACTGTTTTGGGGATTGCTGGAAGGAAAAATCCAATATTTGCTCCATATAAAATTATGGGTTTGAGCGATGAGATATGCCATAATATTTGCTACTATATATTTTCCTTTGAATGAGAAGTAACTCATCACAATCCATATCACTAACATGGTAATAAGATAATTTAAGGTTCCTATTGTAGCAAAACGAACTAAACGTACTGATGCTTTCATCCTCTTTTTATTGGTTTGTTTTATATGGTGAATTTGGGTGCAAAATTACTAAAAATATGTGATTTTAATGCTTGTATAATAAAAAAGAAGCCTACTTCTCTTAGTTTCTGTTTTAATGTTGTTCAGTATTTTTTCAAAGAAAATTTAAACTGGCTTTTTTCAGTTTTGTTCTGAATTTGAAGTTCAATTGTAATAGAGGTGGACTTTTTTAGGGAAAGATGGGAAGAAATGTTGAAAAGCATGGTGGAAATCCGGAGAAAGTGTTGATGCAAATATGTTGATTTTATGATAATCGGACAATATATAAGGCACACTTTTATATCATGCAAAATAATAGCATTTTATAGATGTACCTTATAAACTGTCCGATTGTAAATATTCAAAATCTGTGATTAATGAATTTCGATGATTCTGTTCACTTTGGCTTTTTCTTCAGGAGTGCGTTTAGGCAAATCAATGGTCAGAACACCGTTGCTGGCATTGGCGCTGATTTTTTCCTTAACCACATCTTCAGGAAGAATCAAAGCTTGTTCGAACTTAGAGTAAGAAAATTCACGACGTAAATATCTTCTGTTGTGATGGTCGTCCTCTTTTGTTTCATTCTTTTTCTCCATTGAGATCACTAGTTCGTTGCTTTCGCTGATGTGGATATTGAAATCTTCTTTAGTCATACCCGGAGCAGCAACCTCTACTTTATAATCTTTGTCACTTTCAATGACATTAATTGCAGGAGCGGTAGCGTTTGCTCTTGTCAACCATTCATTATCAAAGAAATCGTTGAAAATACTTGGTAACCAATTCTGATTGTTATACTTTCTAGTCGGCATCATAATTATAATCTCCTATATTTTAAATTGTTACTAGACTGTTTTTGAATCTTTTTATCTTGTCGTTTTTGGCAATACACTGATGTTCTTGCAAAGTATATGCCTGATGGCAAAATGTCAGCCGGAAATGAAATGAATTTAAATCTGTGAAGATAATTTTAATGAATATCGAGATGTGTTTAAACCTTTGTAAAATTTGTTTGCAGTTGAGAAGCAAGGCAAAGTGATAAAGAAAGCCATTTTGTCAGCAAATGGCAGCTATTATTTATGTCTGTATATTATCTTTGCATCGTTTTATAAAGATAACCATTAAAGAAGAAAAGGAAATCATGTTGGCATATACTTATATTAAACAGGGAAAATTTGAATTGATAGAGAAACCGAAGCCTGAGTTGAGAGACTCGCGTGATGCTATTGTGCGCGTCACTCTCGGGAGTATTTGTACCAGTGACTTACATATTAAACATGGTGGTGTGCCACGTGCTGTTCCCGGAATAACAGTGGGGCATGAAATGGTGGGTATTGTGGAGCAGACAGGACGTGATGTTAAATTAGTCAAACCGGGCGATCGAGTTACCGTCAATGTGGAAACCTTTTGTGGAGAATGTTTTTTCTGCCGGCATGGATATGTGAATAATTGTGCTGATCCTAATGGGGGATGGGCCTTGGGATGTCGGATTGATGGGGGGCAGACGGAATATGTTCGCGTACCTTATGCTGATCAAGGCTTGAATCTCATTCCCGATTCCGTGAGTGATGAGCAAGCTTTGTTTGTAGGAGATATCCTTGCTACAGGATTTTGGGCTGCTCGCATTTCGGAGATTACCGAAGAAGACACGGTGCTTGTCATTGGTGCGGGATCTACGGGAATCTGTACTTTGCTTTGCGTGATGCTGAGAAAGCCGCAGCGCATTGTTGTTTGTGAACAATCTTCTGAAAGAATTCGGTTTGTTAGGGAACATTATCCGCAGGTAGAAGTTGTCACTCCAGAAGAATGTAAGGAATTTGTATTGCAAAGTAGTCCACACGGTGGTGCGGATGTAGTTTTTGAAGTGGCAGGAGGGGAGGATACATTTCGCTTGGCATGGGAATGTGCGCGCCCTAATGCTGTCGTTATTTTGGTGGCTCTTTATGACCGTCCTCAGATTCTTCCTTTGCCGGATATGTATGGAAAGAATCTGATCTTCAAAACTGGTGGCGTAGATGGTTGCGATTGTGCTGAGATACTCCGCTTGATAGAGATGGGAAAAATAGATACCACTCCACTAATTACACATCGTTTCCCGCTAGATCAGATAGAAACGGCTTACCAGATTTTTGAGAACCGACAGGATGGAGTGATAAAAGTAGCTGTGGCAATGGAGGCTGGAATGTAAATTAAAAGCAATGAAATAGTATAATATAAGAGTGTATGCCTATTATTGAAATATCATCATTGACACATCCCGGAGTGGATGTTTTCTGCATGTTGACGGAAGCTCAGTTACGCCAGCGTATAGAACTTGGGAAAGGGGTGTTTATAGCCGAAAGCCCCAATGTCATTAGTAGGGCTTTGGATGCAGGATATGAACCTCTTGCTCTTATGTGTGAGCGTAAGCATATCTCTGGCAGTGCTGCTCACATTATCAAGCGTTGTGGTGATGTGCCCGTTTATACGGGTGATAGAGAGTTGTTGGCTACGTTGACTGGCTATGTTCTGACACGTGGTGTATTATGTGCTATGCGTCGTCCGGTGTTGCCCTCTATGGAAGAGATCTGCCGGGATACCCGGCGGATTGTAGTCATTGACGGTGTGGTAGACACTACCAATATCGGGGCGATATTCCGTTCGGCAGCTGCTCTTGGGATAGATGCTGTTTTGTTGACACGCAATTCTTGCGATCCGTTGAATCGCCGTGCGGTAAGGGTGTCTATGGGTTCGGTGTTCTTGGTTCCATGGACATGGTTGGATGGTACGATTGGCGATTTGAACAAGTTGGGTTTCCGTACTGCTGCCATGGCGTTGACTGATGATTCTATCTCTATAGATCATCCCATATTGGCGGCTGAACCTCGGTTGGCTATTGTGATGGGAACAGAGGGGGAGGGGCTTTCTTACAAAACAATCGCTGAAGCTGATTATGTAGTCCGTATCCCTATGGCGCATGGAGTGGATTCGCTCAATGTGGCTACTGCAGCTGCTGTAGCCTTTTGGCAACTTCGGATTACAGACTCTTGAAAAAGATTTAATGTATGATTAAGTTTGTTTTTTGTTTTATTGATTGAATATACAAATCAGAGACTCTGTAAACAACGGAAAATCCGTAAGTCAGGCATATCTGCCCGATATTTTAGAAACAATAAAGTAAACAAAAGTTATATAGGATATAATGGGATGCCTATTGTGGGAAATACATTTTGCTTGCGTTTCCCTATCTATAAAGAAAGAGGCAGTAAAACACCAGACCTACCCCCCCCCCGATAGATACTGTATAAGCTGGTGGATGAAGAAAGTCCTGTAAGTAAGATTTGCTTTTGCAATATTATTGTACTTCGTCCTCATGCGATGCTTTCTAAGGGAAGCGTTGATGCTGCACATCATGCTGTACGTTTATTCAATACGTTCCCGAAGCAATTTTACATCAGTTGGAAAATGCATCAGGCTTTCATAACAGTTGGCATCTGTATAGATTGTCTTAAAATTCTTTATGTATGGGTTCCAGCTATTAGTGGGGGCGGTAATTTAGCTGCATCAAAGATTCGTAATCTGGAATGTCCCAGTTACGGTCTAAAAGATTATGGATGCGGTAAATTTATCAGAAAAATACATATTCCTTGATCTTCGTTCATGGGAAATCAACATTGCGCGGACAGCCCGTCGTCTTGGTGTGTCCCGTAATACGGTACGACATCTCCAATCCCTAAGCTCCGAGGAAGTCCTTCAGCAAAAAGAACGGCATTACAAGCTCCATGCCTACGAGCAGGCCGTCGCATCCCTTCTTATCAGTCTCCCCTCCATTTCCAGCAGTCGTATTGGCGACTACTTGCGGGAACATTATCCGGACTTTCCGCACGTCTGCGAGAAGACCGTCCACAATTATGTCCAGTTCATCCGGAAGAAGCACCACATTCCTCCGGTCAGATAATTATCGGCACCACTCCCCCAAGGAGTGGGAGCCCAGTCCGTCATATACATAACCCTTAACAGCAAACATTATACATTAATTATATATGAATACCCAAAGCTTTACAAACGGAACAAGCCGCCTGTCACGGGCTGTACGGCGACTGGAATGCGGGACACATCTTTGCTATGAGCTCAGCACTTCCCAATTTTCTGACATGAAAGTCAGAAGACTCACCCGCCAATACGGTTTTTTCGGTTACAGCATCTATCGGTATCTCGTGAACGAGACACTCCACAACGGGAGTTACCTCCTGCTGTGGTGCGAGGAAACGGCACAGTACTGGAATGCCTCTTTGGAAGATGTCACAAGAATTGTCAACGGCTGCATACAGGTCGGCCTGTTCAATGACGAGCTTTTCAGGAAGCACTGGGGCCTGACTTCCGCCGACATACAGCGAACTATATGGACCATGTCAGGTCCTGTGGCATGCTCTCCCGGTATCCTGGTATCCCCAAGGAGTCCGAACTTTCGGCCAGCTGATGTATTATCCACTTTAAATATAAAGCTTATGCCAAAAACAACTAAAAAGGTTTTCACCTATTTTAGGTTCGAGACCGATCATTTCTATGATACGAAAGTAAAAAGACTAAAAAATAAATTTGGAATGGAAGACTGGGGGGTGTTCCATTTCATTGTAAACGAGATCTACCGTGTCGAGGGATGCTACAACTGTAATTTGCAAATTTTCTTGTGTCTTTTTTTAGAAAAGTTAAATATGCCACTGAATACACCAGTAACTAAGGCTTTACAAGTTCGTTTCTCGTTCCTGTTGTAGTCTTAAAATAGTCTGCCTGTTTTCTAACCGGTAGCTACTGTCGGTAAAACTTGATGACTTTACATCGATAAAGCAATCGGTCAAGCAGAGCATTGGCAAGGATTTCATCATTTAATGTTTCTACACATTCTGTAGGTGCCTTGTTGGTTGTAATGATGATGGATGTCTTCTCATGCAGTGTGTTTATAAGATTGAAAAAAGCTGTAGCTTCCTTTCTTTTCACAGGAAACAGCATGATATCATTTATTGCCAGCAGCTGTGCGCGCAGAATCTTGTTATAAGTCATCATGGCCGGAGTTGAGATATCTTTAAGCCTGAGACAATTTACGATATCCTCCATTGTCATCAGGTATGCCTTGTAACCGGCCTTGACCGCATCAAAGACAAGACCGGCTGCCAGAAATGTCTTTCCGGTTCCTGATGGTCCTATCAGGATCAAGTTATAAGTTTCACGGAACCATACCAGTTCACGAAGCTCCTTCATCTGCCGGCGGTCTATGCCCTTATAAAAATTGTAGTCATATTCGTCAAGATCATGTTTCCGGGGCAGACGTACCGCAACAAGTCGTCTCTCGTAGTCTTTCCTCTCTTTCATTTCAACTTCGGTACCTAATACCAGGGACAGGAATTCCGAGTAGGTCGGTTTTTCTTCCTGTGCATGATGCAGAATGCTGTCCATGCGGTTTGCAATGTTATAAAGCCGCAGACGTCTGGCGTGTTCTTTCAATTTTTCACTTTGTATCATTCAAAAAACTTGTTATATTGGTTTATATCTGTTTTTTCAGGATGACAGTCCGCTGTTTCCGGAATGGATGTCGGAGCTTGGATAGTCATCCCGTCCATATTGTCCTTGCTTCTGTGGATTGAGCCGGATATTTCCTGCACGGAAAGGCTGTTGTATATGTTCTTTTCCAGACAGGTCCGCAGGGCTGCTATCACTGTTTCTTTGCCGTATTCGGATATCACATGAAGCAGCAGTTTCATATTGTCCCTGTAATAGCGCGGCTTTTCCCTTTCCAGATTCCGGAGCCATAGAATAACGGTGGGGTCATCTTCCGTCCGCTTTCGGATCCGGACCTGCAAGTCATTCACACTCCATGTCTTGTCCTTATGATGTCTTTTGTCACATACATTTTTCCCTTTTCCGGGACACAACTCATGCCTGCATATGAGTTTGCCGCTCTCTTTGTCGTACAGTTCGATATATCCGTTATTCTCAAGAAGCCACACAACGGTGTTCCGGTTTCTATAGGTGCTGGAGGGTACACTGTAGTAGTTGGTCCGGTACCGTACCGTATTGTCCTTGCGGACATGATACTCTTTCGGCTCGTCTTTGGGGGGGCACCGGTTCTCCATAGTATGGCAACAGATATTTCCGTTCAATCTCAAATTCCTCAGCCGGAACTAGGCGTGTGGTTCCATGTATCTTGCCGTTTCCTGTTTTTTCCAACCATTGCAGGACCTCGGTGTTAAGGACTTCCAGACTGTTAAATGTCCGTCCGGCAAGAAAGTTACGCTTGACATATTTGACCACATTTTCCACTTTTCCCTTGCTTTCCGGGTCAGCAGGACGGCAGAATACGGGCTGGAAATGCTGCTCGTTGACAAAGGCACGGAACGTTCTTGTCAATATGAGGTCACCCAGGTTTTCTCTGACCAGCAGGACTTTGTCCTGGTCATAGATTATCCTTCTCGGCTTCCCTCCGAAATATGCGAAAGCCAGTTCATGGGCATATACGGCTAGGGCTGATGTGAAAGGCGTACAGGAAAAATACACGAACTTCTGTTTGGAACGGCTCATCACCATGACAAAAAAATAAACTTTGACAAAGTCGTCCCTGTATGTGGGCATGCGGCTTTCTCCGAAATCCATCTGGGCATATTCCCCGTAAGGGGTATCCGGCATTTTCTCATAAACACGTTTGGAAAGGCCCTCCTTGTTCAGATTATACTTACGACGTACAGTTTCCACAAAATTGTATACGGTTTTCCCGAAGACAACAGGAAGATCAGGATACTGTTCCTTCATCCAGTCATGAATCTGGGAGGCGGACAGGAACCTGTACCGGGAAAGAACGTCACAGACATAACTTTCGTATTTGTCAAGTATGCGGGGATATCGCCTGCGATGCTGCAATTTTGCAGTCAATGTGTCCTCATCCATTTTCAAGTACCGGCGCACCGTACTTCTATGCAGACCAAGCTGGAACGCAATCTGACTTTTGTTAAATCCTTTTAAATATAATTCTCTTATTTTGTACCACATGATGACTCTGTTGTTTGATTGGTGTCTGTATGCGTCCTTAGTTCTGTTCATATCATTTATATTATTGAAACGCAAATATAGACATTTTTAGGAGGCATGATGGCATATTTCCTTTTTCTAAAAGGACATGGGGCAAAGATACGGATTACAACTCCATACCTGTCCGTATTAATATTTTAATTTTAAAATATCAAACAATTTTAAAATTAAAATATTCTGATATTAAAATGTTTTTAAATTGAACCGTCAGCATTCTTTTGAAAAAAAGAATATCCATTGATTTTCCACATAAGATCAAGTGTGGGTTACAGAATTAGGTGTCTGATATTTTTAATGATAATATAACATGTATGGGTAAATAAATATCATAAAACAACACCTGCATGACTTCATGTACAGGTATTTATGACTAAAGTTTTAATATTTCAACATTTTGATATTTTAATGTTTTAATATTAAAACACTTTAATGTATTGACATTAAGTATTGGATGGATATATTGAATGGCTATTTTTTTTTAAAAGTGACACGGCAATTTAGAATGTATACCTATCGGATTCGTGGAAAAAGAGGACCATTCAAAATAATCCTGCCCGCTTCTTTTTGTTCCTTCTTGACGCTACCAGGCATGTCCGGTTCTCCGTCATCATTTTCAGATTACCAATATTTTTATTCGTTCATGGACAGGAATGTTCATGCGCATTTCTATCGGCAATCTGATCATTACTGGCGGTATCCGCTTAATGAAAGAATACTGTCAGGTTGTTCATTTTCTTTTTTTCGGGAAGATTATGCAGAAACAGGTGTTGTACTTTTCTTGATTTTCAGAATCGGTTTGTTTGATAATATCTGCCCGTATTGTCTTCCGGTTTGTCCGCCGGCTCGCCGCCACTTCTCCGATCCGCTCTGAGGACACTTTCTTTTTTCCGGGATTACAAATCAGGTCTGCCGTCCGTTCTCCCGCATCTTGCGAGATCGGAAACGGCACATACTCCTGGAAGTTCGCACCGGCAATATCGCCGGTCTCTTTGCAAGCCCCCAAGGACGGAATACGCCTCCCTCAGTCTGTCACATATCTTCCGTATCCATCTCCGCACCGCATGGCTTTCCTTCTCTTTAGGGAAGGGCTCTGCCCGAGAAATTCCATTTTTTCTTAAAAAATAATAAAGAAGAGCAAGCGGCGCGCACGTTTTGACGTTCGCTAAATCACGCAGAGCCGTGATTGTCAATAGGTTGTGAGATTTTTTGTAGACAAATTGTCTACTTTTTCTGTAGATTTAAGTCTTTTTCCTGTTGATTATCAAGTAATTGTGTTGTCTACATAAAATCGACATGTTTTTTATATATAGTTGATTGTTAACAATTTGCGATGTAGACAAAAATCTACAGAAAAAAAGATGGAGGCAGCACAAAAAGGTTGTGCCGGTCCGCCCTTACATTTGCGGAAAGATTCAAGATTATGCAAACAAAAATTACAAAAACCATTCGTGTATCCATAGATGTGAAACAGCATCTGGACGAAATGAAAGGAAGCGTGTCGGCCAGTGAGTTCATTGAGACAATGCTGTCCTACTTTGAGCGGAACGGGGTGGATCCCCGAACGTCAATCAACGGGAAGTTCAAGACACTGGAACTTCAGGGAATCGAACGGATCATCAAAATCATCCGTGCCATAGAGAAAGACAAAATCGACAAGCTGCTTCCGGCGCCGGAAGCGCACAGTGATGAATTGCTGGACCGGGCCGACAAACAGGTCACCCAACTGAAAGCGGAAGTGGAGCGGTTGAAGCAAGCAGGTGCTCCTGACGTGGAGGACAGACGGAAACTCGGACAGGTTGTCAGGCTGCTGGAAAACGCTTTCGACCAGAAGAACTTCAAGAAGGCGGAAAAAGGAACAGATTATTTTGTCGCACCGGTTTATCTGGAAATGTTGTTATATAAAGTAAAGGAAATATGTTCATAAAACAGGTAATGGCCCGTCCTGTACCGGCTCATCCGAAGTGGAAATACAGTTTGAACAGAGAAAGTATGATACTTTTTTTTCACAAGAAAATATTATATGGCGCCAATGTGGTTTATGCGGAAGGCTGGCAACAATCAAAAAAAAGAATGGCATATTCTACCATATTTCCAGCAATCCTTTACAGAATGAAGTGTCCATATAGTCCGGAGAATTATCTGAAAGGGGATTATGAAGTTCGGGCTGTCACCATGAAGGAACAGAGGACGACAGGCGGTGAGTTGAAAAAAATGCAGTATCATACATGTATCTGTATTCAAGAAATTTCAAAAGGAACCTTATGATTATTATCAGAACTAAATCCAGGTGGAATGTTTGTAAAAGTACATAAACCGGTCAACACACCCTGTGTATGCGACAACAAGGGCAGGTGCCGGGTACTGGTGGAATACCTGTTGAAGGAAAGTCTTGAAGACAAACCTTATTATGACACGTTCTTCTCCCATGAGGAGGATTATGTCGCACCGGTGACGGTCATGCAAAAGATTGACAACAACCATAAAAGATTGAAGAAGAGGGATGATAAATTCTATATGCTGTCCATCAATCCCTCACAGGATGAAGCGGCCCACCTGATCCGGCGGGTTACAGGAAAGCAGGTGGCGGAATTTGAGCGGCTCACCGTGGAGGAACAGGAAAAAGTCATTCATGAGTTGAAGAATTACTCCCGGAACTGTATGGACCTGTATGCGG
>NZ_JBCOCI010000112.1:0-10178 GCF_040929485.1 Phocaeicola sp. RTP21198st1_B8_RTP21198_201120
CTGTGGCTGTTCCTGCTTTCAATAAGAGGAACAACAAGAATAGTAAATATTTCATCATGTTCTTTTATTTTTTTGTTTTTGAAGAATAATAACTAACATGCAGCTATGACTGTTGATACAAAAGTTATAAAGTCTCGGTTTTGTATTATAACTCATAGCATATTTCTACCAACCATATGATTTCATATAAGGTTGTTCAGGAACAATCGTTTGATATGGCTTAAATATGGATTCCCAAAAGGATATCGGATACATAGGATCGTCAATAAATAATAGTAATGTACCCTTTATTTCTTTTAAATTATCCATTGTCTTTCTTTTTTGGGGAGCTGTGAATTTGGAACCATATCCGGTAACAATTGCATTTTGAGAAATATAGATAGATCCATTTATATTTTCCACTCCAATATTGCCATTGTCACTCCATAAACCAATTCCTCTTTGCTTATCTGTTGCTACTGCTATATCTACAAGCCCACGATTACCAATAAAGCGAAGGTCATTTTTATGAAGTGCCCAACAATTACGTTTATTATACATTGTCTTACCTGGAGTATATGTAAAGGGGCCTTCACCGAGCCAACGGAACGTGTCAAAAATAGAATCTAATTTTAATGTAAGCCCGCATTCCAGAAAATAACCGTCGGCACCGCTGGATGGAGTTAAACAATAATCCGATTGTATTACTCCATTATCTGATACAGATATATTTACTATGCCAGACACATATTGTTTTTTTTGTCCGTTTCGGTGCCAACGACAATAAAGTTTTACTTGTATACCATTTTGAGTTTTTCTTCCTTTAAATTTCTCTACAATTGGTTCTAAAATATATGGTTCCCAAAAATACTTATCTTTTTGGGTCAAGTAATCAAGGGTTATCGTGAGAGGCCTTCCCACCCGAAGAAATAAGGGACTTTTGATTATTACTTTTCTTTTACTATCTGTTATTGTTACTATTCCTTTATTTGAAATTGAAAAGGATGAATTTTCTGTTTGAATATAAGCCTTAGTCTTAGAAATCTCAGATTGTATTAGTTGAGCCCGAGGTAATGATTTTATAAATGAATAATAATCTTTCTTATTATCTAAAAGAATAGGTATATTCTTTTCATATACAGCTTTTTCAAATGAATCAGTAATTTCTAGACATAGCATCAAGTCATTAAAGTCTACAGAGTCCGGTAATGTACTTCTAAGAGGAATTGTGGCATATTTTCTAGGAGGGATGTGAAGCCATACCTCTCCCCGTTCTACAATTTTCTTCACATTGCAAATTTTCCATTTGATTTTATATCCATTTAAAGATATAAAATCAAAGCGATTTTCTACTTCGATGTTAAAGTCATTGGCAACCCCCAATTTCCCGTTTAATTTTTTTGTCTTGACAACAATCGGAGAATATACCTTTCGTACTTGAAAATAATCCTCCTGTGGATAGCCGTCACCGTAAACAATTCCATCAGCTGCCTCTTTCCAAATTTCTGATTTTCCTTCAGGAACTTCTGATCTTCCATAACTGTCTATAAATCGAAGGGAATCTGCCCATACACTTTTTAGAATGTGATTCTTTTGTGTATCTCCTAAAGTCATAATGGTTTGATCGCTCCAACACCATATTGATCCTCCAATTACTTTTTCTTCGCGCAATATTCTATCATATTTAGCTTCAAAGTCACCGAATGCAAGACCTAATGAATGGGCATATTCTGTATGTATTATAGGCTTTTTTGTCATTTTAATAGCTTGGTCAATGCGGGTATCACTTAAATAATGTCCCATTATAACATCCACATTTTCACTTGGATTGCTCGCAAAATTCATGAAGTCGCTGACCTTTTGCGGTAATCCGCGTGGACGGCTTGGATCTTTTTCTTTTACGAACTTTAGAAGTTCCTCAACAATAGGAGTATAAGGATTTTCATTACCTAATGACCAAATAATGACTGAAGGATGGTTCTTATCACGCCTTAAAGTTGCATCTGCTCTAGCTTTTAGGTTTGGGAGATATTCTTCTTGTTTAAGATATGCTGCACCACGAGAACCAAATGGTATTTCATTACATACATAAAAACCCATTTCGTCACACAATTCGTAAAATTCATGGTTAAATGGATAATGCGCAGTACGAATAAAATTAATATTAGCAGCTTTTATCATCTCTAATTGCTGACGACGTTCTTTATAGGTCAATGCCCGACCCAATTTGGGATCAATTTCATTTAAACAAACTCCTCTTAAAAGTACAGGTTTATGATTTATTTTTAGATTAAACCCGTCTATATGAATGTCTCTAATTCCCACATTTTCATTCGACCTTTGAACAACATATCCTTTTGCATCGACTACACAAACCTCTAGTCTATAAAGATTTGGTGTTTCAGCAGTCCATAATTGGGGATTTTTAATCTCTCCTCTAAAGTTAAATACCGAACTGTCCTTTTTTATATTTTGGCTAAAGTTAAGCACATGATTATTTTGTGTATCTGTTAAAGAGACATTTAGTTTATAGTCATTATTTTCTTGTTTAAAGCGTCCTGTATTGACGCGAATATGGATAAGTGCATCTAAGTTTGGTGTAATGTTTGAAGTAAACGTTACATCTTCCAAATAGACATCATCTAAAGTGAAAAGTTCGACATCTCGCGTTATTCCCCCCAAAGACCAACAGTCATTTGTATCAAATAACCAGCCCATTGGGCGGGTGTTTACCTGCACACAAAGTACATTCTCTTTATTTTTGTGGAGAAAAGGGGTTATATTGAACTGGCATAAGTTCGTGGCACTTCCCCATTCTCCAACCTTGTTGCCGTTAATGAAGCATTTGTATCCATAATAAATACCATCAAATCGTAAAATAACATGCTTTTTTTCCCATGTAGGATTGTATTTAAAGGTAGTACGATACAGTCCGGTATATGGTTCTAAGTCTTTTCCATATTCAGGAAATTTTAAGCCTTGTGTTTCCCAATTACCTGGTACTATAATATTATCCCATTTCTTGTCATCATAATCATTATCTTTCCAACGATGATAATCTGTAGGAATTTCCAGTCCTTTAATTATTTTTATTTTCCATGTACCATTCAGAGATTGCGTGAACAATCGTTCTCTAACAGGATAAAAATGTGGCATGTCCATCAAAGTTTTTATAGAAGTACCAGCCACAACGTTCGCCCAAAATGACGCTAACACCAATAATAGAAATATTTTCTTCATTTTATTTTTAAATTCAAATAAAAAGGGATAAACTTTTCGAGTAATCCCTTTTTGTTATTTTTATTGTGATAATCTTATGTTATTGTTCTGCTCCTTCATCTGGAACGGCAGGCCAATATGGATTCTGATATAACGGAGAATCTGAAATAGTTTGATTGTCAGGAGCCGTTAACTGGAATTGATCAATAGGTAACGGATATAAATAATGCGCCTTGTGCCATACTAATCCCCCAGCTCCTTTTTGTTCGTTACTTATTTCAAAAGGACAAAGGTATTCACTGATAGATTGAGGGGAAACATTAGCTTTATCAGACCGGTCAGCAACTAATTCGGATTTTCCGGTTTGAGCGTCTATGTAGTAATTTTCCATTGGAGTATTCCATAAATGGAAACCTTCCACTAGATATTTTTTAGTTAACCATTGATCCATAGAACGCCAGCGACAAAGATCCATGTAACGTAATCCTTCGCTTAAGAATTCACATCGACGTTCACGACGTATATTGTATAACGTAGCATCTATTAATTTCCCTCCAGAGTAAGCAGCCCAATCATTTTCTGCTTCTTTTTCCATAATGGTATTGTTGATTGTATTTTCCAACGGTCCGTTGATATAAGCTCGTTGTCTAAGAAGCATCCAATATTCGCGAGCGGAAGCATCTAAAATTCCGGTATGCTCATAGCTGGCTTCCATATAATTCAATAATGCTTCGGTAGCCCTATAGCTGGGACATGCTGTACTGTTTTTACTGTCTACTCGCATAGAGTTATGAAAGGAAGCTCCTTTTCTAAAGAGATAACCTGTGGTGGCATGTCTTAACCCGTCATTATTTAATATTTGTGGAAGTGGTTCTACTTCCCAACCACCAGAAGTTTGAGTGTATTCAAAATAGAGTACATTTTTTTGATTCGGTTCCTTTAAAAATAAGGTCAAACGGTTATCACGATTAGTACGAACATCGGCAATATTTTGATCTCCTTTATAGTCACCACCTGCTTCTGCATATGATGAAGTATGCGCATAGACAGGACGACCGTCATTCATTAAGAAGTTTTGTACAAATCCTCTTGTTACTCCAATACTTGCATTGGCCATTGCTGCATTCAGGCATGTGTTATGTCCAGACAAAGCTTGAGAATATTGACGCCAAAGCAAAACTTCGGGCACTGCGGACAAGTCTTCTTGGGCAAACATTTCGTAATATGGATTTATGGGCTCATTTGCATCTTGTTGTAGTCGTCCGGTGTTCTGTGTTAATTTCCCCTTATATTTTTCTGCTACTTCATAAGACGCTTTCATAGCCTGCTCTAAAAACCAAGTGATCTCTTCATCAATATTTCCCAAAGGGTATTGGTAGTTCGCATTATATTCTTTAGATGCTCCCGGCCAATTTGTACCTTGTGGAACGAAAGCACTTCCTTTAAAATATTTTAGCCAAGTACCTTCAAATAAAGCAACGCGAGATTTTAGTAATAAGGCAACATCTTTATTAATTCGAGTCGTTTTCATCATTTTATGTTCCA
Source organism: Phocaeicola sp. RTP21198st1_B8_RTP21198_201120 (assembly GCF_040929485.1). Lineage (NCBI taxonomy): Bacteria > Pseudomonadati > Bacteroidota > Bacteroidia > Bacteroidales > Bacteroidaceae > Phocaeicola > Phocaeicola sp. RTP21198st1_B8_RTP21198_201120. Next base: position 4,744 of record NZ_JBCOCI010000112.1, read on the forward strand.
ATAGTGCTGCCGCTTTATCTAAATCGGACAAAATAAACCTAGCGACCTCATTGCGCGGACTTCTTTTATTAGCCTCTACAAGTTCCTCTTTATTATCATTTAAGGGACGAGTTATTATTGGAAAATCACCGAATTTCTGATATGCTTTAAAATATTCACTGGCACGTAAAAAATACATCTCACCAATGTAATGTTGGATATCTTCTAATGTACCGGTTATTGTATTTTGAGTTCCATCCAGATTCTCTCCGAATTTAGGAAGCACTTGGTCGAAAAAGAAATTAATTTTATATATTCTACTGAAATTCCAATTGTCATCATCTTCATTAGGAACTCTCCAGTATCCTGTTCCATAGCGATCTTCTGCACTGCGAGCTACTTGATTGTCTGTACCCGCATCGCTAAATAGCCCCATTCCTTTACCATGTGAAGGTAATATGTCAGAGTAGAGTTTATCGGCATAAGCTTGTAAATGCGAAGCATCGGTAAAATATTGTTCTGGAGAGATCTTAGACAAGGGTTCACTGTCCAAGAAATCATTACATGAAGTTGCTCCCCATCCTAAAACAAATGTAAGCAATATTGTGTATAAAGTATTTTTTTTCATCTTATTACATTTTAAAGAGTTAAACTTAAGCCAAATGACCATGTCTTTGACAAAGGATAGGCATTACCACTACCTGTCGTTACAGTTTCTGGATCAAATAAATCGCTTAATGAGGTACCAGTCCATAAATTTTCTCCTGAAACAAATACACGGCATTTATCAATACCTAATTTGCTAACCCAGGTATTAGGTAAAGTATATCCTAATTGAAGATTTTTTAGACGGATATAAGAAGCATTTAATAAATAACGGCTTTGACATTGTTGGTTACGTTTATTATCTGAACCAAAAATAGGACGTGGGTAATATGAATTCAGATTTGCTGGTAGTTCTTGACCGGGAAGTCCCACGGGAGCATCACGAAAATAATCTGCATGTTCTTTCATACCATATGATTTCCACACATTATTATAGGCACCCCAAAAATAACCATCACTTTGCCATACGTTATGTTTCAATACACCTTGGAAAAAGCAACGAAAGTCGAATCCTTTCCAATCGGCATTAATATCTATACCAAATAAATAATGCGATTGGTTGTCACCTAAATATTTTAAATCACCATGATCTTCTAATGTTCCCGCACCTGAACTGATTTTACCATCTCCATTTAAATCTTTATACATAATATCCCCGGCTTTCCATTCTGCAGCCAAAGTCCTTTGACCACCATTAGGTAGTGAAGCTAAATGCGCATCCATTTCTGCCTGAGATTTTGCAATACCGATAGTTTCATATCCCCAAATTTCTCCGATTCTACGTCCTTCAATAAAAGAGCTGTTGTTTCCTACTGAAATTTTGTGACCATCATTTCCCGGATATTTATCAATAATTGTTATTTGATCAGATAAATTTAAAGTAATACCATAATTCAAGCCATTATTTAAATGGTCTCTCCAGGTAACAGATAATTCCCATCCTTTTGTGCGCAAATCACAATTGTTGGCATTAGGAACAGAGGTTCCTAAAGTTGAAGGTAACAAAATTGCCGGACCTACCATATCTTTTGTGTAACGAACAAAAGTGTCAAAACTTGCGTTAAAACGATTGTTAAACATACCTAAATCAAATCCTGCGTTCCATGACTTGACTTTCTCCCAAGTTAATGTTGAAGATATTAATCCACCAATTGTAGCTGTATTGGGCTTGGTTCCATCTTGTAACCAGCCACCATTGCTTAAACCTAATTCCATTAAACGATAAGTTGGATACCAATCAGATGTATTTTGATTTGCTAAAGATCCATAGGATATACGTAATTTGAAGGTGTTGATTTTATCTTGCAAATTGTTCCAGAAGTTTTCTCTAGCCACATTCCATCCTGCTGAAAAAGAAGGAGAAAGTACCCAACGATTTTCACGACGGAAACGAGAACTTCCATCATAGCGAGTACTTATTTTTATTAAATATTTTCCTTTATAATCGTAGTTTAAGCGTCCAAAGAAACCTACAGTTGCCCACCTTTGGGAATTGCCACTGATAGATGGCATTTGTACTTCGCCATTACCATCAACACCTGTTGATAAATCAAATTCTGGCAGTTCGTCTATTAACAAACCGGCTTTCTGTACTTTCAGAGATTGTTCTTTCATTTCTTCCATCTGAAAACCGCCCATCAATTTCAGATTGTGAGCATTATTAAACGAATAGGAATACTCACTATAAATATTCAAGTTTAAATAGTCTTCTTTCCTTTGCTTTTGTTCCAATTTTGAATATTGACCTGATTTTATAGGTTGGTTGTGTACGTCATATTCGTAACAAGCAATTTCAGCCTTTTTTTTGTTATATTGTAAAATGCTATAATTCAACTCCACGTTTGTAATCCAATTTTTGATGGGCTCAAAAGTTAATCCTAATTGATAATAATGTTGGTCTTTTGTTATTCTGCTTTCTCCACCTTCGCTATCTACCAGTCCTAAAGCTATGGTTCCTGATGGATGGCCTAAAGGATCATATACCGGTGCATTAGGCCAACTCATACCAATAGTCGTTCCTTGTTGGGCACTGGGGCCAAAAGACTCAGTACGTGCAAAACGTGAATTGAATTTTATTTTTAACCAATCAGTTAAAAATGCATTAATTTTTCCATTTAATGTATAACGTTCTTTTCCATCATTGGTAATACGTAATAATCCGTTTTGATTCAGATAATTAGCTGAAATGTAGTAATTCATCTTTTTCCCTCCACCGCTTGCACTTAAATTGTGTTCATGCGAAAATATGTTTTTATCCTTATAAACTTCTTTATACCAATCGGTGTTAGCAAATCCATACATGGAAGGACCTCCCCAAATATTAGGATTACCAGAATCAGGTTCCAAACTATAAGTGATTTTTCCAGATTGGAAATCAAGCATTTTCTGCATTTGTTCATCTGAAAAGTATTGCTTTCCACCACCATTTATTGTTGCTTCATTATATAAATTGGCAAATGAGTATGAATCCATCATACTCGGTAAATTTATAGGAGATCCTAACCGAAAACTATTATTATAATTTACAGTCGTTTTACCTTCCGTTCCACTTTTCGTTGTCACCATAATCACTCCAAAAGGTGCTCGTGCGCCATAAATAGAAGAAGAAGCTGCATCTTTCAGTACTGTTACATTCTCAATATCCTGTGGATTAATAGTTGTAATATCACCTTCCATTCCGTCAATTAAAATTAGTGGACTACCATTAGACCCTTTCCCTATTGTACCAGTTCCACGCACTGATATATTGGTACTTTCATCCAGAACTTGCCCTGAGGCTATTGAGATGTTTAATCCAGGTACCAAACCTTGCAAAGCTTCTAAAGCACTACTAACAGGACGTGCTTCAAGTTCTTTAGCTGTAGCCATACTAATAGCATCTACTAAATCACTCTTCTTTTGTGTGCCGAATCCAACAACGACCACTTCGTCCAAGGTCTTGGTGTCTTCTTTCAATACGATGGTAAATTCTTTCTTTCCAGAAACTTTCACTTCTTGAGAAACATACCCAATATACGTAATCTGTAAAACGGCATCTTTCGGGGCATCCAACACAAACCGCCCATCTATATCTGTTATCGTACCTATTGACTGACCTTTCACCGTGACATTGGCACCGATTATCGGCTCGCCATTCGTATCTTTCACAATACCTGTCACCTTATTTGCCTGTTGGGCAACTTCCCCATTTTTCGCCTTGCTCATCAGCATGATATTCTTACCCTCCATGGCATAATAAATATCAGTACCTTCAAAAACCTTATTCAACACTTCGGCTACAGATTTATTTTGCGCATTCACCTTCACATTGCGCTTCAGATTCACCTCGTTTACATTATATACAAACAGATAATCTGTCTGTTTTTCTATTTCACTGATTACCTTGCCTGTTGACATGTTATCCGCCACAACAGTCACCTTCATTGTCTGAGAATAAGACTCAGTGGCAAAAGCTGTTCCGGCAAAGACAAACAGGGCTAAGAGTGTGTTTCTCATCATACGGAATAAATGTTTAATTTCTACAATAGATTCCTGATACAAAATATTTTTCATATATTTGCATTACTAATTTTAGGTTCAACTTAAGATTATTTGAGAAAAAAATTGTCAATACGTAATTGACGTTTCCATGGGATGGTGTTGCAGCACTATCCCATTTCCTTTTTAGACCATGTGTGTTATTTCATAGGCATATTCTCTTTTAAGGGTTAATTAATTGTTATCACATTCGTCTCATCATCCTTTGTATAAGTAAACTTATTATTGAGTCTCAAAACTTTCAGTACGTGTTCCACCCCATCTTTCGTGCGGAATTTACCTGTATAACGGTTCTTTAAAATCCGGGTATTATTTACCACAATATCCACCCCATAATACAGTTTCAGTTTCTCTATCATATCACGTACGGATATATCATTAAAACAAAGCAAGCCCTCACGCCACAAAAAATAATCGGCCTCCTTGATGCGTCCTTTTACCAGTCTGTTGCCTTTCAAGCTGGCCATCGTGTTCGGTTCCAGCCTCATTCCACTGTTATTCGAACCGGGCACTAAAATTTCGACAGCACCTTCCAACAAAGAAGTTTCCCATACGCTATCCGCTGCATAAGCCATTACATTGAACTCTGTACCCAGCACCTTCACATTACATTTGTTCGTCTCTACAATAAAAGGCTGTTCCACATTCTTTGTCACCGCAAAGTAACCCTCACCATCCAATTTCACATTTCGGATATCCCCTTTGAAACTTCCCGGGAAAGTCAAGGTACTGCGTGAGTTCAACCAGACTTTCGTACCATCCGCCAACATCAATTCCGCCCGTTGGCCCGCCGGCACATAAATGGACTGCCATGTTTTGTCTTCCGGTACCTGATGTTTTCCTGTCCAATAATGTGTACCCAACAAGACGATCGCCAATACCGCTGCTATCTTGGCAGCTTCCATACATATTCCGCGTAACGAGAAATGTTTCCTTTCCCGGCTATTCTCCTCCGCCACAGGTTCCGTACGCCACAATGCCATGTCATGCAACTTCCGTTGTGCCATATATTCACGCATATTCTCAGGATTTTCCTGTATCCATCCGGTCACACGCTGCTTTTCGACTTCAGTAGCATTTCCGGCTATATATTTTTGCAATAATTCAGGATTCATATTCTATGCTGTTTTATTAGAAACGACTCAAGAAGAAATTACCCTAAAAGAAAATGAAGAAAAATATATAAAAATCGTTTTTGTCCTCAAAAACATCCGTATCCCCATCCGGTCAGGCTTAATAATCCTTAATTCCGCAACACTATTATAAATTAAACTTTTTAAGTACCTGAGCAACAAAAAGTTGCTCAGGATTTT
>NZ_JBCOCI010000113.1:0-10075 GCF_040929485.1 Phocaeicola sp. RTP21198st1_B8_RTP21198_201120
AGTAACGGATATAAAATTCTTTCTTTTCAGACTTACAAAGCTGTATGCTTAATCCCCCAGGTTTATCGGGTGAGCCTGTCTTTCCTTGTTGAATACTTCTGTTCTTATACTCGTTTACCCAATCAACCAGTAAAACCTTTGCCTTTTCTGAAATGGTTACGGGTGTTCTATTGTTCGATATTTCAAGAATACGTTGTGCCCTTATTGCATCAGCAGCTTTCATTGTATGCTTGTTTTGCTTTCTTGCTTCCGAGGAATTCTCTGGGATAAGGTACAATTTCAGAAACTCATACCGCCTCTTCTTCTCGTAGTAAATATCGAGATAGATAGACTTGTTTCCATTTTCCAGTTCCTTGAACCGGATGCGTACAGGGGTTGATTCTATTTTCTTGGTACGAGCCATATACTTGAATTGCTTATTTTCTTCTACAAAGATAGTGATTTTAATCGAAAACAGGTGCTTTTTTGCACAACAAAATAGTAACATAAAAACTGTAAATAACACTATCGATGGCTAAAATCAACAATAAATGCAATTCTACATTCTTTTTATAAAAACCTGATATACATTGATATATTGTGCAATAATTGCATTTTTCTTGTGTTTTGTTTTTATATTCTATATATCCCGCCATTCCTGGGCAAGTATAGCCAAGACGAAAAATATCTCGATTGGTATTATTAGCGAAGCGATGGGGCATGATTCAGAAACTACTACACAAATCTATCTTTCGTCTATACAGACTAATCAGATAGATAATGCAAATAGAAATATTTTAAAAGATCTATAAGAAGGGGAATATTTGAATTATTTTGAAATTAGGACGCACTCTTATATAGAGAGCGTCTATCGGCTGCAAAGATATAGATTTATTTTTATTTTCTAGTATTTACAGATTGTAAACTGATAAAAAAGTTTTTTTTCTCTCTCTATATATCATAAACTTATGGGCTGATTTAATTCATACAACTTACTACATTAATGGAAATCAGAAATTTAAGAAATCGGACGCTCTCTATATAAGAGTGCGTCTGTTTTTAGTCGGATTATTCCACTATGAGTATTGTAAATAACAAGGGCAAAGACATGCCACAACAAATTTTGGGAACGATGGTTCAAAAGACCGACGACGCCGTAGGCATATTCCGAAATGATCAGGAAAAAAAGCATTGGTATGTGGCTGTTGTAAATAACAGAAGTGAAAAAGCCTGTCAGGATAGATTACGAAAACGTTTGAAGAACGAAACTGATAGTGAGAAAGCTTATGAAGTTTATGTCCCTATCCAACAGGAGATGAGTATTCGTCATGATGGTAAACGTAAAAAAGTGGACCGTATTGTTTTTCCTGCTCTTGTTTTCATTCGCTGCACAGATTCAGTAAGACGGAAAGAAATAGTCTGCCTTCCTTATATAAAACGTTTCATGGTTAACATAGCCGGTTCTTCCCGAAATACTTGCCGTCCCGTAGCTATTATTCCAGATCATCAGATGTACAGCTTGATGCGTATGGTCAATGATGCCGAAGAACACGTCACTATTGAGTCATGCCCTCTGCATTTGGGCGATCGTGTCCGTGTAAACGGTGGCAAACTGGTAGGATTGGAAGGGAATATATGTCGTGAGATAGATGGTTCTACTAGTCTGGTTGTAAAAATTGATATTCTTGGATGTGCTAAAGTTACCATTGCTAGAGGATTGCTGGAACCTATAGCGGAAAAAAACTCAGTTAACATATAAATTATATATTGACAGACAATGACCATAGCAGTAGACTTTGACGGTACTATTGTTGAGCACAAGTATCCGGCAATCGGCAGGGAGTTGCCGTTTGCCATTGAGACATTGAAAAAATTGCGTGACGAACATCACAGGTTGATTCTATGGACAGTGCGTGAAGGGCGTCTGCTTGACGAGGCTCTTGCCTTTTGCCGTGATCGCGGTCTTGAATTTTATGCCGTGAACCGCGACTATCCGGAGGAGGAAAAAGGGCGTAACAATCATTACTCACGCAAGCTCAAAGCCGATCTTTTTATAGATGACCGCAACTTGGGAGGCCTTCCCGATTGGGGTACTATTTATGGAATGATTCATGACGGAACCACTTTTTCGGATTTGATACGTAGTGCCGGTGAATCTCCTGTTTCGGAGAATCCCGGCAGAGGCCTTTTCTCGCGCCTGTTTGGCAGATGATTGAATAATAAATGAAAAAACTGATATGAAGACTTTAAAGAAACTATTATTGTTTGTTGTGGCGTCCGCCTTGTTGGCAGGCTGCACCTCCTATAAAAATGTACCTTACATGCAGAATCCCGAGGTCGTGAACAGTTACAGGGAAGATCTTCCCCTTTATGATGCAAAGATTATGCCGAAAGATCTGCTGAGTATAACTGTGAACACGAGTGACCCTCAGGCTGCCGCTCCTTTTAACCTGACGGTACAGACTCCTCTGAATGCAGCCCTGACCAATATTAATACTACCACACAACCCACTCTCCAGCAGTACCTGGTAAATAACAAGGGTGAGATAGATTTCCCCGTTATCGGTCGTCTGAAGGTAGGCGGCCTTACGAAAAACGAGGCGGAAGATTTGATCCGGGAGCAATTGCAGCCCTATCTGAAAGAGAGTCCTATCGTTACAGTCCGTATGGCAAATTACAAAATTTCGGTATTGGGAGAGGTGAACCGTCCGGGTACTTTTACCGTAGGAAATGAAAAGGTAAATATCCTTGAAGCCCTTGCCATGGCGGGAGATATGACTGTTTATGGCGTCCGTGACAATGTGAAACTGATTCGTGAGGATGCAAAAGGCAAGCGTGAGATTATCAATTTGAATCTTAATAATGCAGAGCTGGTTGTATCTCCCTATTACTACCTGCGCCAGAACGATATCATCTATGTAACGCCCAATAAGACAAAAGCCAAGAACTCGGACATTGGCAGCAGCACCAGCATGTGGATCAGTGCTACATCCATTTTGGTATCTCTTGCAAGCCTTCTGGCAACCATCTTGAAATAAAACTCATAAATATAATTGTTGATTACAAACTGTTGATATGACTGACGAACAGAAGAACACCCCTTCGGGTACCGAGCAACGTGAGGAGAACGTTGATCTTTATGCCTTGTTTTTTAAATATTTTGCCTATTGGCCGTGGTTTGTAGCCAGTGTGCTGGTTTGTATTATATCTGCTTTCATCTATCTCCGCTATCAGGCCCCCGTCTATAATGTTGATGCGGCCGTACTCATCAAAGAAGGTGACAAGAAAAGTGGAAGCAGCAATAATCCTATGGGAGCCCTTCAGGATCTGGGTATGTTCTCCATGACTAACAATTTTGACAATGAGGTGGAAATCCTGAAGTCAAGAACCTTGATTAAAAAGGTGGTGAATCATTTGAATTTGTATATTTCAGTGGCTGAGGAACGTATGTTCGGCTATAACACTCCTTTATATAAGTCCACTCCGGTAAAAGTTTATATGACTCCTGAAGAGGCAGACAATCTGGAAGAAGGAGTCGAGCTTCATCTAAAATACACCATGAATGGAAAATTGGATGTAAAAGTGGAATATATGCTTGACGAGGAGAAGCAGGAGGCTGAGGTAAGTTTTGACAGTATTCCGGCTGTTTTCCCCACTCCAGTAGGAGTTTTCAGTTTTACAAAGAATGACTCGGTCCCGCCTTTGGAAGAAGATATGAATCTGATGGCATACGTTAATTCTCCTACAGATGTGACGGAAAGTTATGTAGAGAATTTGTCAGTGGAACCCACTTCGAAGACTACCACAATTGCTGCCATCAGCTTGCAGAATACGGTAAAGCAGCGCGGTATCGATTTCATCAATTGTTTGGTTGACTTTTATAATCTGGACGCGAATGACGAGAAGAATGAAGTGGCTCAAAAATCTGCAGAGTTTATAGACGAACGTATTGGCATTATCAATCGGGAGTTAGGTACTGCCGAAACGGAACTTGCCGATTTCAAGCAACGCTCCGGATTGACCGATTTGACCAGCGATGCCCGTCTGGCTTTGGAGGAGAGTTCGAAATATGAACAGCAGCTGACCGAGAATGCCACCCAGTTGAGACTGGTGGAGTCCTTGCGTAACTACGTGAACAACCCGAAGAATGCAAACGAGGTGATTCCCGCTAATGTAGGGTTGCAGGATCAGAATTTGGGTTCTATCATCAACCAATATAACACGATGCTGATCGAACGCAAGCGTTTGCTTCGTACCTCTTCCGAAAACAATCCTGCGGTAATCAATATCAATACGGGCATCGAGTCCATGCGGCACAATGTGCAGACTACCGTGAACAGTGTACTGAGAGGGTTGCAGATAGCGCAGTCCAACCTTGAACGTCAGGCACGGAAGTTTGAAGGCAGGATCAGCAGTGCGCCGCAGCAAGAGAAAGAATTTCTTACTATCTCCCGCCAGCAGGAAATCAAGGCGACCCTTTACATTATGTTGCTTCAGAAGCGTGAGGAAAACGCAATAACCCTGGCATCCACTGCTAATAACGGACGTATCATCAAAGCTGCTCTTCCTAGTAAAAAGCCGGTTTCTCCTAAGAAGATGGTTGTTATGTTGGCCGCTCTTGTATTGGGTATGGGTATTCCTGTAGGTCTTATTTATTTGAAGGATTTATTAAAATATAAGATAGAGAATGCTGAGGATGTGGAGAAGATAACGGATGTTCCTATTTTGGGTGAGCTTCCTTTAAGTAAGAAGCCGGAGAAAGGTGCCATTGTGGTTCAGGAGAATCAGAATGGTATGATGGAGGAGGCTTTTCGTGGTCTGCGTACCAATATGTTGTTCATGCTTGGTGCCAGTCAGAAAGTGGTGCTTTTTACATCCACACAGCCGGGTGAAGGTAAATCTTTTATTGCAGGCAATACGGCAGTCAGTCTGGCCTATATGGGTAAGAAAGTTGTTATTGTGGGTTTGGATATCCGCAAGCCTGGGCTGAACAAGGTTTTTAATCTGTCCCATCGCACGGAAGGTATTACCAATTATTTGGCTGATCCCGAGCATACCAATCTTTTTGATATGATACAACATTCGGATGTAAGTCCTAATCTTGATATTCTTCCGGGTGGTCCTATTCCTCCCAATCCTACAGAGTTGATGGCGCGTACGGTGCTGGAGGATGCAATAGAGAAATTGGAAGAGCGTTACGATTACATTATTCTTGATACGGCTCCTATTGCTATTGTGACCGATACTGCTATTGCCAGTCGTGTGGCTGATATGTGCGTGTATGTGTGTCGTGCAGATGTTACTCCGAAGTTGGGGTATCAGTATATTAATGTGCTGCGGGATCAGAAGAAATTCGATAAATTGGCTACGGTTATTAATAGTATTGATTTGAATTCAAGAAAGAGTGGCTATGGGTATAGCCATAAGTATGGCTATGGATATGGTCATAAGTATGGTTACGGATATGGATATGGTCATAAGTATGGTTACGGATATGGATATGGTATGAAAAAATAACAGGAGATCACTTTTATAATGTGATCTGATAATAACAACCTACCATGAAAGACAAATTAGCATCCTACAACCACTTGATCGAGACCTTTGTGATTGTCACCGAGACCTTTCTTTACGGTCTGCTATTCCTGCTTTTCAGCAAGCTGTCCAATGAGATGCAGTGGGATAGCCTGCAGGTTGGTGAAACCACCGTTCTGCAAGTCATGCTTACACTGATGTTATGTTACGCCCTTTGCGTCGTAAGCACTCAATGGCTTCCTTGAGCTTATAAAAAAGAAATATGACCTAAGTAAAAATAAAGATAGGCGGAAGTATATTTATGACATTTGGGACATTATAGGAAGTAAGTACTCAATTTAGGCAGGTACTCAATTTATAGCTATAAATTAAAAGGCTTATTTTCGCTGCAATCAAAATTTAAGAACTAAAGAATATCCGTGTGTCATTTTTAACAAGTGATTGTGAATTTGAAATGCTTAAAGGAGTTGTCACATCTAACGAAACGGCTTTCAAAACAGGCAAAAAAGACACATACCATTATTTGAATGATTTTCAAGAATAATTAGAGGATTTTTTTATATAGACCCCATAAAAACAACTCGTTGGAATATGATAAGAAATGACTTTTTAACCACTGTAGAAAAGATTAATTGTCAAAATAAATAATAAAGTTAACATGTTAATTTGCAAATGAATTTATTCAAATACATGGTGACAAATAATGAAAAATCCGGCAGAAAACAATAAGCGTGTAGCCAAAAACACGTTGTTCCTTTATTTCCGTATGATTCTTATCATGCTGGTTACCCTTTATACGTCAAGGGGCGTGCTGGCAGAATTGGGTATTGATGATTATGGCATTTACAATGTTGTAGGAGGAGTGGTTTTAATGTTCTCTTTCCTGAACAGTTGCATGTCTACCGCTACACAGCGTTTTCTTACATTCGAGCTTGGTCGAGGTGATACGGACAAATTAAAAAATGTGTTTGCTGCAGCCTTAAACATCCATATAGCTATCGGTATTTTAATAATATTTCTGGCCGAAACGATTGGGCTTTGGTTTGTCAATGAAAAGCTGGTCATTCCTGATAACAGGATTGCTGCAGCCAATTGGGTCTATCAGTTTTCCATATTGACTTTTTGCATCAACATCATTCAGGTGCCGTATAATGCAGTCTTAATTGCACATGAAAAGATGAATGTATATGCGTACATAAGCATATTGGAAGCCTTATTGAAATTAGGCATAGTCTATTTGCTTGTAATTGTATCGGCGGATAAGCTTATTGTCTATGGAATGCTTGTCTTTGCTGTGCAATTGATTATACGGATTGTCTATCAGATGTATTGCAGGAGACATTATGAAGAGAGCAGGTTTAAACTGTTTTGGGATAAAGCTCTGTATCAACAAATGTCTGGCTTTGCCGGATGGAATCTGTTCGGCAGTGTGGCATGGCTCGTGCGTGATCAAGGGACCAATATTGTCCTTAATCTTTTTTTCGGTCCTGCAATTAATGCTGCTCGTGGGGTGGCATCCCAGGTCTCAAATGCCGTTATGGGGTTTATCTCTAATTTTCAAGTAGCATTAAATCCCCAGATTACCAAGGATTATGCAACCGGAAATATAACCGGAATGGAACGGCTTTCTTATTTAGGGATAAAGTATTCTTTTCTGATATTGTTTATGATGGCATTTCCTCTTTGCTTGAACATTGATTACGTGTTGCATTTATGGTTGGTCGATGTGCCTGACTATGCTGCTTTATTCATTATATTGATAATGATAGATGCATTGTGTGGAACACTTTTTGGGACTCCTTTTATGACATCTTTGTCAGCAACGGGGTGGATACGGAACTACCAAATTGTTGTAAGTTGCATCATATTGTGCATTTTTCCGATCGGGTATATTGCATTGAAGTTCGGCTGTAGCGCATCATCGGTGTTTTATATTTCAATATTCTTCACACTCATTGCAGGTTTTGTTCGTTTTCTGTTCTGTCGGAGTCTGATTGGCTATTCATTGAAGAAACTTATAAAGGATGTTTTATCTCCTGTAGCCGGAGTGACGGTTCTTTCTTTGCCGTTGCCTGTTTTCATAAAATATCATTTCCTTGAAGCTCAAACTCTTGGTAATTTCATTTCACTATGTATAATTACCGCTATTGTCACTATGACCATTTCATGGTTTATCGGCTTGAAAAAGACTGAAAGGAATACGCTTATTTCCGTCGTAAAAAACAAACTTCATAAAAAATGAAATTGATTTGTGAGAAAGAGTTATGTACGGGATGTGGACTGTGCGCCGCAAGGTGTCCCAAACATTGCATATCCCTGGTTGCTGAAGAATTGGGACATCTTTATCCGTCCGTTGATCAGAAGAAATGCATTGATTGTGGGCTTTGTCAAAAAGCATGCCCATCGTTGCATGATACGGTATGTCTGTATCCGTCAGTGGCATACGCCGCATGGTCGAAAGACGAAGAAGACTATAGAAGCAGCACTTCCGGCGGTATGGCTTCTGTATTGACTCATTATTTTTTAGCCAATGTAGGTATCGTTTATGGATGCACTGTAATACCGGGCATTGAAATTAAGCATATCCGCATAGATAATCTTAAAGATGCATATAAATTGAAAGGCTCTAAATATGTGCAAAGCAGTATCGTTGATGTCCTGTCACAAATTAGACAAGATGTAAAAGATGGAACAAACGTATTATTTATCGGGACACCTTGTCAAGTGACAGCTGTCAAGCGAATGTATGAGGAACAACCTGATAATCTTTTCTTGGTAGACCTTATTTGTCATGGGGTGCCTTCAAATAAATGGTTGGTTGACTATATAGCAAATACTCTCAAAATAAAAGCAGATAAAGTTTTTAGCATTGGTTTTCGGTTATTTGAAGCTTTTAGTCTATGTGTATATAATGATGATAGGTTGATTTATAAGTCCGGAGATCTATGGACACACCGTTATGAAGATTTATATTATAACACTTTTATTGACGGTTTTACCTATCGAGACAGTTGTTTTAATTGTCATTATGCCAAACCGGAAAGAGTATCTGATATAACTATCGGAGATTTTTGGGGATTGGGTAATGAAACTGACGATAATTATATTCCCAAACATCCGTATGGCATTTCCTGTGTTCTTCCTCTTACAGAAAAAGGTAAAAGACTCATTTCGATTGTAAAGGATAAGCTGAATATTTACGAACGTCCAGTTACGGAAGCCATAAACGGTAATGACCAGCTCAGATTTCCCAAAAAGAAAAATCTAAGAATAAAGTTTTTTAGAAGAATCCATAAATACATAGGAGTAGATGCTGCCTACAAACTATGTGTTTGTGATAAGATTGTAAAATATAAGATTAGAAAAATAATAAGATAGTAGCATTATAATATGGAAAATAGAAAAAAGAAATGTGGTATCGTTACATTTCATAGCTCACATAATTACGGCTCTGTTCTACAGGCTTATGCTATGGTAAGAGTCATGCAGAAAATGGGACTTGATGCAGAACTGATAGATTTTCGCCATCCCAGAACAACAGATATGTATGAGTGGAGACTATGGTCTACGTATAAAAACTGGAAATGGAATTTGCGAGAATTGGTATTGCGTGGCTTATTCAGTTTTGGGAAAAAACGGGAACAGGTATTCTCTGATTTTATTGAAAATGTGCTGAAAAAATCCAAAAGGGTAAAAGATAAAAATGATATACCGGATATCTATGATATTTTAGTTTGTGGCTCGGATCAAATTTGGAATCCAAAGGCATCTGGTGAAAACGACCCTATATATTATCTTGATTTTGGCACGACTACTTGTAAATTCTCATACGCTGCGAGTTCCGGTTCGGTCAGATTTGGTGATGAAAATCCTGAACTGTTTAAAAAGTATTTGCAAAACTTGAAATCAATCGGTGTAAGGGAGCGATTTATGCAGGAATATATTAAAGAAGAATTGGGATTAGTATCAGAGATTAATCCGGATCCTACTTTTTTATTAAATGCCTCAGAGTGGTCAGAAATAGAAAAACCATATAAAGGATTACCTGATAATTATTTATTGATTTATACAATAAAAAGACCGAAAGAGACGATAAATTTTGCGCATCAGGTTGCTGTTTCTTTAAATTTGCCAACTGTACAAATTTGCAATGATAGAGACTTGAACGCATTAATGCATAAAGATGTTGATTATAGATTAATGAATGTTTCTCCACAACAATTTTTATGGCTGTTTCATCATGCTTCGTTTATCGTAACAAACACATTTCATGGTAATATGTTTTCTGTGATTTACCGAAAAAACTTTGTTCATTATGGAATAAATTCAAGTGATACAAGAATCTCTACGTTACATGATGAAATAAGACTGAAAAACAAAATCGTTTCTTCATTCGAAATAGATCAAAGGATTATTGATTACAATTTAATAGAAGAAAATGTTGCATATTATTGTAAATGTGGATTGAATTTCATTCAAGCTAATATAAATGATGATTAAATCGTTTAATCATATCTTTTATAAACAGTAGTAAAAACGTTTAAGTGTACCTATTATATAC
>NZ_JBCOCI010000114.1:0-10075 GCF_040929485.1 Phocaeicola sp. RTP21198st1_B8_RTP21198_201120
GCATGAGGAATGATTTCGGATATAATATTATCTGACAACAAACGGAAATATGCTCGTTTGATATCCTCCATAGTGAAAACATCGAAGTCGTTTTCATGGAACTCTTTTTGTATATATTGCTTTTGTCGTTCGTTGGCACCAGTTATATTTACTCTTTTGAAACGGAAATCCGGTAAATTGCTCTTATAGGCCAGTCGTTTAACTTTCACTTGTTCGGGGGTGATTCTTCGATGAATTCGGCTTTTTATGGAGTCCATCATTTCTATGGCACGTTTATAACCAATGTCATGCAACTCGTCAAAGCGCTGGAAGTCCATTAAATTGACATCATCATATTTAAAAGTCATGAGGATGCCGAGGGAATCGGGTAAAGAGTAATCTGTCTTTTGCATAATCATATTTTCCAGTTGCCCCATAATGTCACCTTCCTTGGGTTTGCCCGGATTGGCGGATACGGCACTTCCTATAATGATATCCGGATGGAAGGTGTCACGCATTACATTCACTGGAAAATTATTGTAAATGCCACCGTCGTATGCCAGTATCGAGTCTATTTCGATAGGCTTGAACATGGCAGGAAAACTCATGGAGGCACGTACGGCATCTCCCAGATCTCCTTTTTTCAATATCAGTGGTCTTTTATTGTACACATCCGAAGCTATACAGCGGAAGGGAATATACAGGCTGTCAAAATTGGCCTTGCTTGCAGCTGTTGCCTGACCGAATAATTGCAGAAATACAATATTCATCTGAATGGGATCTACAATGCTGGTAGGCAAAAACTGAGGTTTGACATTCTTCAGCGAGTCTTTCAGGGAGATACGGATGTTGATAAATTCGGGTGTTGGAGGATTTTTCTTGAAATAATAGATGTATTTCTCTTCCACATTACCTGAATACCAGCGTTTGAAGTCATCGGATTTGAGTAAAGCCTCCATTTCATCGGGAGAATAGCCCATAGCATAAAGTGAACCGACAATGGCTCCCATGGATGTGCCTGCAATATAATCTATGGGGATACCGTTTTCTTCTAATGCGCGGATAATGCCGATATGGGTTAGGCCTTTGGCACCTCCTCCGCTCAGTACCAGTCCCACTTTCTGTGCATGGATGGGAGGAAGCAGTAAAAAGAGAAGAAAAAGTATATATAGATAATGTTTCATGGATGTCGAATCTTTGTATGTGTTGCTCCAAATATAGAAAGAAATCTTCGTTTCCAATCGTTTTTTAGAATAAAAAAGCGCCGGAAATGAACTTCCCGACGCTTTTGATAGCAAAATGTGATAGATTTGTTAAATCAGTTCGATACTGCGTTTTACAAAGTTTGTCAAAGCTTCGCCTTTCAACATATTATTTTGTAACAGAGCAAGGTCAATCAATTGGCGGATTACTTTGTTACCACCTGCGTATTCACCTAAAACAGCTTCTTTCTTGGTCTTTTCATCGGCCAACTTTTTCTCAACATCACTTAATTCATCTTTTTCTGCTTGAGGTATTTCATCGGCTTTTTTACCTTCCTGTGCTTTGTGAAGTTCGTCGTGACGTTTATTCAGACTGGTCATTTCAGTTTCGATAGGTTCAAGAGCAGCTTTACAAGAGTTGTCCGCATCATTCAAAACTTGTTTCACCAGTTTGTGGTCGACATTCAGAACCAAGTTGAACATATCCGGCATTTCTCCATAAAAACTCATACCTGCCTGGATATTGGCCATTTCTTTCATACGGCGCATATATTCGCTTTGGGTAATCATGATAGGAGTTCCTGTCTCGCCTAAAGATTGTGTTTCTACATTGAACTCCACTTTCTTCATCTGTGGCAACTGACTGCGGAATATGGAAGATAGAATATCGCGTTGGCCGGCTTCCAGACTGGCATCTTTGCGCTCTTCTTTAGCAATCAGGCGGTCAATTACATCACTGTCCACACGGGTGAAGCGGCTCTTTTCAAATTTTTGCTCGAGCATACTTACCATAGCTACATCCAGCTGACCATCCATTAACAATACGTTGTAGCCTTTGTTCTTGGCCGCATCAATGTAGCTGTATTGTTCGTCTGCATGGGTAGCATACAGATAAATCAAGTTGCCGTCCTTATCTGTTTGATTATCTTTGATCAAGCTTTGGTATTCTTCATAAGTATAATATTTGTCATCTGTGTCTTTCAGCAGAGCAAATTTATTAGCCTTTTCGTAGAACTCTTCTTGGGTTAACATGCCGTAGTTGATGAAAATTTTCAAATCATCCCATTTCTCCTCGAATTCTTTGCGGTCATTCTTAAAAATGGCTTGCAGGCGGTCTGATACTTTCTTAGAAATATAAGTGGAGATTTTCTTCACGTTGGAATCGCTCTGCAAGTAAGAACGGGATACGTTCAACGGGATGTCTGGTGAGTCAATCACTCCGTGTAACAGGGTCAGGAAGTCTGGAACAATACCTTCTACCGAGTCGGTGACATAGACCTGGTTACAGTAAAGTTGGATTTTGTTTTTTTGTAATTCAATGTTGCTCTTTACTTTCGGAAAGTACAGAATACCTGTCAGATTGAACGGATAATCCACATTCAGATGGATCCAGAACAAAGGTTCGTCTGCCATGGGATATAATTCCCGATAGAATTTCTTATAATCTTCGTCTTTCAGTTCTACCGGTTTGCGTGTCCATAAAGGATAGGTTTCGTTGATTACATTGTCTTCATTTGTTTCAACCTGCTTTCCATCTTTCCATTCTTTCTTTTTGCCGAATGCAATGGGGATAGGAAGGAAGCGGCAATATTTAGTCAGCAATGAAGAAATACGTGTTTCTTCCAGAAATTCTTTGCAGTCATCATCTATATAAAGGATAATATCCGATCCGCGGCTTTCTTTTTCAACATTTTCGATAGTAAACTCAGGGCTTCCGTCGCAAGTCCATTTCACAGCTTGTGCTCCTTCTTGGTGGGATTTTGTGATGATTTCCACTTTTTTGGCTACCATGAAGGCAGAATAGAATCCCAGACCAAAGTGTCCGATGATGGCATTGGCATCATCTTTATATTTTTCAAGGAAGTCGTTAGCGCCTGAAAAAGCTATCTGATTGATATATTTGTCGATCTCTTCGGCTGTAAGTCCGATACCCCGGTCGGAAATGGTGATGGTACCTTTTCCTAAACTTACTTTAATAGTAAGATCTCCCATCTCTCCTTTGAATTCACCTTTAGATGCAAGGGTTTTCAGTTTCTGTGTGGCATCTACTGCATTAGAAACTAATTCACGGAGGAATATTTCATGATCACTGTATAAGAACTTTTTGATGATGGGGAAAATGTTCTCAGTGGTTACCCCAATATTTCCTTTTTGCATACTATTTATGGTTTTAAGTTATTATGTTATATATACGTTTGAATCGTCTTTTTGTTGGATGATGGGCAAAAAAAATGCCAGATACAATGATATCTGACATTTTGTCTGTTATTTTTTGAAGAACTTTGGACTCTTTACTTTTCCACAGTCATGACAATGATGTCTTTTTCTTTGTCATAGCTTACCTTGATCGTGTCACCAACCGCCATTTCTGATCCAAGTATCAGCTCGGAGATTCCATCCTCCAAATTGTTTTGGATGGCACGTTTTAATGGGCGTGCTCCGAACTGTACATCGTAACCTTTGGTGGCTACAAACTTTTTGGCATCTTCGTCGATAACAAGCTTATAACCAATGTGTTCCACACGACTGTAAAGACCCTTAAGTTCAATATCGATAATCCGAGTCAGTGCATTCAGGTCGAGTTGGTCGAAAGTTATTATTTCGTCCAGACGATTGATGAATTCGGGCGCAAAAGACTTATTCAAAGCTTTTGTAATCACGCTGCGCGAGTATTCTTTGTCATCTGTACGGATTTGGGCGGCAAATCCGATTCCTTTTCCGAATTCTTTAAGTTGGCGGGTTCCAATATTGGATGTCATGATAACTATGGTATTTTTAAAGTCTACAGTTCTGCCATAACTGTCAGTCAACCGACCTTCATCCATCACTTGCAACAGTATGTTGAATACATCGGGATGCGCTTTTTCAATTTCATCCAATAAAACGATGGAGTAGGGTTTACGTCTTACTTTCTCCGTCAGCTGTCCGCCTTCTTCATAACCTACATATCCGGGAGGTGCTCCTACCAGACGGGATACGGTGAATTTTTCCATATATTCACTCATGTCAATGCGGATAAGTGCATCTGCCGAACCGAACATTAGTTTCGCTAACTCCTTAGCCAGATGAGTCTTGCCGACACCTGTCGGACCTAGAAACATGAATGTACCAATCGGTTTATTAGGATCTTTCAGACCTACACGGCTTCTTTGAATAGCTTTTACTAGTGTGGCGATTGCTTTGTCTTGACCGATAACTTTAGAAAGCAGATCGTCTTTCATTCCTAATAATTTCATTCCTTCAGCCTGTGCCATTCTTTGCACAGGTACGCCTGACATCATGGAAACGACTTCGGCTATTTGTTCGTCATCTACCGTTTCCCGATTTTCCTTCAGGCTTTTTTCCCATTCTTCCTTCAGAGTATCAAGCTGGTTCGTATATTCTTTCTCTTTGTCACGATAGCTGGCGGCTAGTTCGAAATTTTGTAACCTGACAGCTTCATTTTTAAGAGATTTCATCTCATCAATCAGTTTTTCCTGTTCTTCAATTTCTTTGGGAGCAGTGATATTAGTAAGATGTACGCGCGAACCGGCTTCATCTAAAGCATCTATCGCTTTATCAGGGAAGTTACGGTCTGTGATATATTGGTCTGTCAGTTTTACACAGGCTTCAAGGGCCGCATCTGTATAGTTCACATTATGATGATCCTCGTATTTATCTTTGATATTTTTCAAAATCTGAAGTGTTTCTTCTGCAGTTGTTGGTTCTACAATAACCTTTTGGAACCGGCGTTCCAATGCACCGTCTTTTTCAATATTTTGGCGGTATTCGTCCAATGTCGTCGCTCCGATGCATTGAATCTCACCTCTGGCCAATGCAGGTTTCAACATATTGGCTGCATCCATTGAGCCTGCTGCAGAACCTGCTCCCACAATAGTGTGGATTTCATCGATGAAAAGAATGATGTTAGGATTCTTCTTCAACTCGTTCAAAATGGAACGAATACGTTCCTCGAATTGTCCACGATATTTAGTGCCTGCGACAACGGCAGTCATATCAAGAGCTATCACGCGTTTATCAAATAAAATACGTGATACTTTCTTTTCCACAATCCGTAATGCAAGTCCCTCAACAATGGCAGATTTGCCGACTCCCGGTTCGCCAATCAAAATAGGGTTGTTCTTCTTGCGGCGGCTCAATATTTGTGCCAGTCGCTCTATTTCCTTCACCCGGCCAACTACAGGATCCAGTTTTCCTTCTTCGGCAGCTCTTGTCATATCTGTGCCAAAATTGTCGAGTACAGGAGTGTCATTAGCTGGCTTTTTTTGTGCCGGACGTGCCTGTTGTTGTGCTGCATTTGATTTATTGCTAC
The DNA here is from genome assembly GCF_040929485.1 of Phocaeicola sp. RTP21198st1_B8_RTP21198_201120. NCBI lineage: Bacteria > Pseudomonadati > Bacteroidota > Bacteroidia > Bacteroidales > Bacteroidaceae > Phocaeicola > Phocaeicola sp. RTP21198st1_B8_RTP21198_201120. The sequence continues at coordinate 5,494 of NZ_JBCOCI010000114.1, forward strand.
TTGGATTCTGACGTATATCTTCGTCTTCATCCTCGTCCTCACTGAACCCCAGACCTGCATGGGGATCTGGCTGTAAAGTGAGTTTAATTTTTTCGTATGTTACGCCATTGCTTTCCAAGATGTGGAAAGCTGTATTATCCTTGACCTTCATAATTGCTAATAAAATATGTTCGGAGTCAGCTGCAATGTTTCTCAATAACTTAGCTTCCAGAATACATAACTTTAACACTTTGGATGCTTTGTCATTAAAGCTAATATTCTCGTCATAGGTGGTGTCATTTTCCACATTGTTTTTCACAATGGTCTCCAACTGATTTTTTATGTCCTGTAAGTTTATTTGTAAATTAAATAAGATCTCGATAGCTTTTCCTTCACCTTCACGTATCAGTCCCAACAACAAGTGTTCGGGACCAATATAGCTATTCCGCAGCCTGTTGGCTTCTTCCTTGCTATACATGATGATATCGGACACTCTTTGTGTAAATTGATTGTTCATAAATTTATCGTCCTCCTAAAGTATAGTGTTTATTTCCCAGTGTGCAAAGATACACATAATAACAATGCATACCATTGTTTTCTTATTTATATTAGCATAACAAAATGTATGCCAAGCTTTGACAGACTAAATGGATTAAACAAAAATAAGGGTTATAGCAAACTATTCACAAAGTAAATGAGAAGTGGGAGTGATAATCACTATATACTATAGAATAAGGTATAGGGATACTTTTTACTTATATAAGTAAAAACATTTAATGGACTTAACTTTTTTATGGGTTTTGTTTCGTATGTCGTATAAAAGTAGTACTTTAGCGTGGTTTTTGGTAAACCAAAAAGATGTATAATTAATATTTGTTTAAATGCTAGAACAAGACAGAATTATAAAGATTAACATCGAAGAGGAAATGAAGTCGTCGTACATTGATTACTCAATGTCAGTAATTGTTGCGCGCGCCCTCCCGGATGTTCGCGACGGCTTTAAACCGGTTCATAGACGTATCTTATATGGTATGATTGAGCTGGGTAATACCTCCGATAAAGCTTATAAGAAATCAGCAAGAATTGTAGGTGAAGTTTTGGGTAAATATCACCCGCATGGTGACTTTTCCGTGTATGGAGCTTTGGTCAGGATGGCTCAGGACTGGGCTATGAGATATCCGTTGGTAGATGGTCAAGGTAACTTCGGCTCTGTTGATGGTGACAGCCCTGCTGCCATGCGTTATACGGAAGCAAGATTAAAGAAAATAGGTGAAGAGATGATGCAGGATCTTTATAAGGAAACTGTTGATTTTCAGAATAATTTTGATGACACGTTGCAGGAACCTACTGTCATGCCGACACGGATTCCTAACTTGTTGGTAAATGGAGCATCCGGTATTGCAGTAGGTATGGCAACCAATATGCCTACTCATAATCTTTCTGAAGTAATCGATGCATGTATTGCTTACATTGACAATAATGATATTGATATTGAAGGACTTATGCAATATGTAAAAGCACCGGATTTCCCTACAGGTGGATATATATATGGTATAAGCGGGGTACGTGATGCTTACGAAACCGGACGTGGTAGAGTGGTGATGCGTGCTAAGGCTGAGATAGAAACTCATACTACACATGATAAGATCATAGTTAATGAAATTCCTTATAATGTAAATAAGAAGGAATTGATTGAAAATATCGCATCTTTAGTTAATGACAAGAAGATTGATGGTATTTCGTATGTAAATGATGAATCCGACCGTGAAGGTATGCGCATCGTTATTGATGTTAAACGTGATGCAAATGCTAGTGTGGTGCTGAACAAATTGTTCAAAATGACAGCTTTGCAAACTTCATTTGGCGTAAATAATATCGCTTTGGTCCATGGTCGCCCCAAAATGTTGAATCTGAAAGATTTAATCAGATATTTTGTAGAACATCGTCATGATGTGGTAATTCGTCGTACTCAGTATGATTTACGGAAGGCACAGGAGCGTGCTCATATTCTTGAAGGGTTGATTATAGCTTCTGATAATATTGATGAAGTTATCCGTATTATTCGTGCTGCAAAAACCCCTAATGATGCTATAGCAGGGTTAATAGAACGTTTTAATCTGAGTGAAATTCAGGCACGTGCTATTGTAGAAATGCGTTTGCGCCAATTAACAGGTCTGATGCAAGATCAGCTTCACGCAGAATATGAAGAAGTGATGAAACAGATTGCTTATTATGAAGAAATTCTTTCAAATGATGAACTTTGTAAAAAAGTAATCAAAGATGAGTTGATAGAAGTAAAAGAGAAATACGGGGATGCCCGTCGGTCTGAAATAGTTTATTCTTCAGAAGAATTTAATCCAGAAGATTTTTATGCTGATGATCAGATGGTTATCACGATATCCCATATGGGATATATCAAGCGTACTCCTTTATCAGAATTCCGTGCCCAAAATAGAGGTGGGGTAGGATCAAAAGGAAGTGAAACCCGTGATGAAGACTTTGTAGAGCATATTTATCCGGCTACAATGCACAATACTATGATGTTCTTCACTCAGAAAGGTAAGTGCTATTGGTTGAAAGTTTACGAAATTCCCGAAGGAACTAAAAATGCCAAAGGACGCGCTATTCAGAATTTGCTGAATATTGATTCCGATGATGTGGTTACAGCATATTTACGTGTGAAAAACCTTAATGATACCGAGTTTATTAATAGTCATTATGTGCTGTTCTGTACAAAGAATGGCGTCATTAAAAAGACTTTGTTGGAACAATACTCACGGCCTCGCCAGAATGGTGTTAATGCGATAACTATTCGTGAGGATGATAAAGTGATCGAAGTTCGTATGACTAACGGTGATAATGAAATCATTATTGCTAACCGTAATGGTCGTGCAATTCGCTTCCACGAAAGTGCGGTTCGTGTTATGGGACGTACGGCTACAGGAGTGCGTGGTATGACTTTGGATGAAGATGGTGGCGATGAAGTTATCGGTATGATTTGTATAAAAGATCCTGAAGCTGAATCAATCATGGTAGTTTCTGAACAAGGATACGGTAAACGTTCTGATATCGAAGATTATCGTAAAACCAATCGTGGCGGTAAGGGTGTAAAAACGTTGAATATTACAGATAAAACAGGTAAATTGGTGGCTATCAAGTCTGTTACAGATGGGAATGACTTGATGATTATTAATAAATCTGGTATAACAATTCGTTTGAAAGTCGCTGAGGTCCGCATTATGGGACGTGCAACGCAAGGTGTACGATTGATAAATTTGGAGAAACGTAATGACCAAATAGGTTCTGTATGTAAGGTGACATCTGAAGAAGAGGAGATTACAGATGAAAATTCAAATGCAGATTTTGAAAATATAACTGAAGGAGAGGGTGGTAGTATCACTAATCCAGATTTAATTGCCGAAGCAAATAGTGAAGAATAAAATAAATTGTATTATTAAATCCACAAAATCATGAGAAAAGTATTATTTACAGTGGCTTTATTGTTAACAGCTTGCTTTGTGTCTGCACAAGTAAGTGTTGTTAAGGAGGCTAAATCCTTGAAAAGCAAACCTGAAGAAGCTGCAAAAGCTATCGAACCGGCTTTAACTAATCCTGAAACTGCTAATGATCCGGAAACATGGAAATTAGCAGGAGATTTTCAGAAAGCAATTTATGATGAAGAAAACATGAAACTTTATTTACCTGGAGGCCAAGCAGATACAACTAAGCTTTATAACAGCTTAGCTAAGATGTATGACTTCTACTTGAAATGCGATGAAATAGAGCAGGCTAAAGTTCAAAGTGGCGAGTTAAAGAAACCCAAATTCAGAAAGAAGAATGCAGATGCTTTGAAGACTTTGCGTTTAAACCTGGTTAATGGTGGTGGTGATGCTTACAATAAAGGAGATTATGCTGATGCTTTAAAGTATTTTGGGTTATTTGTTGATGTAGTAAACGAACCTATGTTTGCTGATGATGATGAGTTGAAGACTGATACTTTGAATGCATTATATGCTTGCTATGCAACTTTAGCTGCTAATATGCTGAAAGATAATCAGGCTGTCATCAAATATGGTAATATAGGTAAGAATCATAAAGAAGAAGGTTATAGAGCATTAATGTGCTTGGCTGAAACATATGGTCAGAAAGAAGGTGGTGATTCTGCAAAATGGCTTGAAGTAATCAAAGAAGGTACTGAATTGTTCCCTAAGCAAGAATACTTTGTTGGTAATATTATGGATTATTACATTCAAAAAGGTATGGTTGATGAGGGTCTGGTTCAAATTAATAAATTGCTTGCTACGAGTGAAACTCCGTACTATCTTTATGTAAAAGGTATCTTATTATATGAGAAAAAGCAGTATGATGATGCAATTGCTACATTTAATAAAATTATTTCAAATAACGGAGATTTAGTTGCTGAAGCATATTCAAAGATTGGTGACTGTTATTTTTTCCCAGCTCAGATTATTGTTGAGGAAAATGCGAAGCTAGCTATTGATGATCCCAAATACAATGAAAACGAAAGTAAGATTAAAGAGTTGTATGAGAAAGCTAAACCATACTATGAGAAGGCAAAAGAATTAAAGCCTGACAATAAGGC
>NZ_JBCOCI010000115.1:0-9983 GCF_040929485.1 Phocaeicola sp. RTP21198st1_B8_RTP21198_201120
CGCTTCCTCCACCGTCATATTATATAAGGAAAGGAGCGCACGGTATTCGCCCATCGTCTGGAAACGGTACTGCCCATTCAGAGCCTTCACGGTGTTGCCTACCTGCTTCTTCACATCACCTGCCGATGCGGCCACCTTGCGCAACGGATTATCCAATCTCTGATTTTTACGTTCTGCCGGATGCAATCCGTACTTCTGTTCCAGTTCCCTGCGGATACGGTCGCTGCGGCGGTAGAGAAAATCCCGGTTGAGCCTTTTCCCGTTCTCGTCCACGTTGACCGTCACGATGTGCAGGTGGTGGCGGTCGATGTCCTCGTGCTTGAATACAAGATAAGGCTGGTTTCCGAAACCGAGTTTTTCCAGATACTCGCGGGCGATATTCTGCAACTCAATATCGGTCAGCACATCCTCCGGGTGCGGGTTGAGAGAGATATGCACCACCGGCTTCTCGATCTTCATCTGCGGTGGCAGGAAGGTGAGAAAACCCTCCATCGCCTTGCCTATGTCCACCGTTCCCGAACCGTCATTGTAGATGCGGTTGGTGGTGAGAAGCCGCCCCTGCGCCTCGTTAATCTTCTCCCCGTTGTAGGCAATCGCGCCGTACAACGAACTTCCTACACTGATTTTTGCGACCATTTTGCCTCCATTTCCCTTGAAAGTTCCACAATCCGGCGGCTCAGTTTCACGAGTTCGACGGTGTGTTGCTCTAATTTGTAGAGCAACGCCATCGCCTTTTTCTCTGAAAAATGCAGCCTCAGTTCCTTCACGACTTGGTTGTAATTCGTACCCACGGCACGGAATTGTGCATGAAAATCCGACAGTTTGGTGTAATAGTCCACCAACGTCTTGTCCACCTTCAGCACCTTGAACGGTTGCCCGAAGAAGTGCGCTTTGAGGAAAACAGACCGTGCATAGACACCCGATTTTCCGAACATGGCGAGGAAACGGTTGTGTTCCTCCTCGTTGAAACGGACGGTGTACCGGTACACCGCCGGATCAAGTTTGGGATTTCTCCCTGATTTGCTTTTCCTTTTCTCTTTCATATTACTTTGGATTTAGCGGATTGACGGCATAAGCCGCCGCTTCGGATTACAGCACCGCAGTTCTGAAAGGCTTCCCGACTTCGGAGGGAAAGCCCGCCCCCTGCAAGGGCAAGTGCTTTTCGTGGCTGCTCAAAATATTTTGAGCGGCTGAAAAGACATCTTGCTATGTTCAGGTGAACATAAAAATCCGTCAGGGGACGGATTGGGAAAATACCTTTCAGGACTCCGGGCCGCGCGTCATCGGCGAACCCTGCTGTCCGGGTGCAAAGTTACGCCCTTAAAGCGGTATCGGACAGATGCTTGACCCGGTCAATGACTGCCAACCGGCGCAACGTGCCGCCACTTGCCGGAGAAGTGATACAGGTTCCAAAATATACTTGTTTATTTGCAGCATGATTCAAGAAACGAACGATTTGAAGATATGATAAACGGAACATTCAAATACCCGGAAATCCGCTTCTTCGGATACTTGCCGAAACGGATACCCGAACCGTCGGAAACCCGGTTCTCCGACAATTCGGTGACGTATGGATTCAATGACTTCATGACGCAATGTCGTCAATCACCATTTGTCCGACGCACCGCTTCACCACAGAACCGGATACGCGACGACCCGCCTGCGTGTGTAGTCACGGAAGCGGATGGTGCGACAGCCAAATCCGTATGGAAACAGAAAAACAAATCATCAACAATTAAAATAAATGGAACTATGAGTAAGGAAATCTTCGTTGCATTCGCAACACAGAAAGGTGGCATCGGCAAATCCACTGTCACGGCACTTGCCGCCAGCTACCTGCACAACGTGAAAGGCTACAATGTCGCCGTCGTGGACTGCGACGACCCGCAGCACAGCATCCACGGGCTGCGCGAACACGAAATGGGGCTTATCGACAGCAGCACCTACTTCAAGGCTCTCGCTTGCGACCATTTCCGCCGGATCAAAAAGAACGCCTACACCATCGTCAAAAGCAATGCGGTGAACGCCCTCGACGATGCCGAGAGGATGATTGCCACTGAGGACGTGAAACCCGACGTGGTGTTCTTCGACATGCCCGGCACACTCCGAAGCAACGGCGTGATAAAGACGCTCTCGCAGATGGACTACATTTTCACTCCGCTGAGTGCCGACCGCTTTGTCGTGGAGAGTACCCTGAAATTCGTCACGATGTTCCGCGACAGGCTGATGACTACCGGACAGGCGAAAACAAAGGGGCTGCATCTGTTCTGGACGATGGTGGACGGCAGGGAGAGGAACGACTTGTACGGCATCTACGAGGAAGTGATAGCCGAAATGGGCTTTCCGGTACTTTCCACCCGCTTGCCCGACAGCAAGAAGTTCCGCCGTGACCTTTCGGAAGAGCGCAAGAGCGTTTTCCGCTCCACCATTTTCCCGATGGACACGGCACTGCTGAAAGGGAGTGGCATCCGGGAGTTTTCCGAAGAGATAAGCGACATCATCAGACCGCAGTGAGCATGGGCAGCAGGAAAGTGAACACGGAAGGCATCGACGAGGAACTGCTGTTAGCCTCCATCGGGCGGCGCACACAGGACGGGACACTGCGCCCCGCACAGGAAGTACCCGCAGCTGCACCGACCGAAGAGGACACCGCCGCACCGGAACCATCTCCTGTGCAACCCGTAACACGGGAAAAAGCGCAGAGGGAAAGTGGACGCCGGAAAAGGCAGGACGAGGACTACAACGAGCTATTCCTGCGCCGCAACGAGATAAAGACCCGCCAATGTGTCTATATCAGCCGTGACGTCCACGGCAAGATCCTCAGAATCGTGAACGACATCGCCGGAGGGGAAATCTCAGTAGGCGGATATGTGGATACCGTGCTGCGCCAGCATCTGGAACAGCACAAGGAGAGAATCAACGAACTGTACAAGAAACAACGTGAAGATCTGATTTGAAAATGGAAAAAGAAATGACACCGAATGAAAAAAGACCACAGCAAGACTGCGGAGGTATGTTTACCCAAGTGCAGGCGAGTGTGGAAATACTGTCGCCTGTCCCGGTAAGCGGCAAATGCAGTGAGAAGGACTATGAACGCCTGTTCATCCGCGACCCGGAAGTAAAGGCACGTGAGGGGAAGATGGCGTATGTGCGCCCGGAGTACCACGAGCGTATCATGCGTATCACCCGTGTAATCGGGCATGACCGGCTTACGCTGTCCGCTTACATCGACCATGTGCTGACGCACCACTTCAACCAGTGCGAAGATGCGATAAAGAGCCTTTATGCCCGAAATTACAATTCAGTATTCTAACCAAAAACGGAAGGATATGAATTACACAATCAGCATGACAGACATTCTGCTGGCGGTATCGGTCGGCTGCAACCTCTGGTTCCTGTTCCTGCTCCTTTACGAGCGCATCATGGACACGCGGATTGTCCGCTTCTTCAAGGGCATTGTCGGATTATGGCGGTCACTGGACGGGAATGAGGCTAAACGCATAGCGGCACACGAGGAAGTCCCTGCGGAAAAGGCGGACATCATCGGCAAGAGCCGTTTCAGGATGGCATCCACCCGGACAACCGCTGCCATACCGACGCAAGAAGCCGCCACTATTGAAAAAGGCATTGAGCTGTCGGAGGAAGAGGCTACTTTTGACGACGGAAAAACGGGAAACGCATCCCGCCCGGCACAAGTCCCGGAGGAAAAACTCGATGAGACCTTCACGAGCATACCGCCGGAGGAACTGGGATACGGGGACGACGAACCGGAAGAGGACGCCTCGGACACGCCACGGGCTTCGGGCAGCAGCTTTGACGAGATTGACGACGCCTGCAAGACCGCCAAAAACCCGGACGCGACACAGGCGGAACGTGAAAAGGCGGCTAAGGTGTTCACCGACATGGAGGGCACGGAGTTGTACGAGAAAATGATGGAAGGCTCTTCGGAGATAGGCATCCGCATCAAGGGGCTTATCGAGATTCGGCTGAAGAAATCTGAAAAGGAGTTCGTCGTGCCGGACAACATCGAGGAGTTCGACATTCGCAACTATGTATGACAACAATAAAAGAAATGAACATGAAAGAATGACATCAACCCACGCGGCGAGGAAACGCAAGGCGCATCCCCATCCGCAACGGACACGCCCACGTCCGTGGAAACAAACGGGCATCCACTAAAACCAAAGTAAAGAAACAAAGTATCAACCGCCCGACAAAGGACCATCCACCCTTTTGACGGCAAAAAACAAGAACAGTTTATGAACAAGAACATCTTGAAAAACAGAAAAGCAATCCTCTCCGCGGCACTTGTCATCGCCGCAACCGCCTCCGCTTTCGCGCAGGGAAACGGCATCGCGGGCATCAACGAAGCCACCTCTATGGTGAGTTCTTATTTCGACCCCGGAACTAAACTGATATACGCCATCGGTGCAGTCGTCGGGCTTATCGGGGGCGTAAAAGTGTACGGCAAGTTTTCATCGGGCGACCCCGACACCAGCAAGACAGCCGCCTCGTGGTTCGGCGCGTGCATCTTCCTGATTGTTGCCGCCACCATCCTGCGCTCATTCTTCCTTTAATAAATAATGTATGGCTGAATACCCAATCAACAAGGGTATCGGCCGTCCGGTAGAGTTCAAGGGCTTGAAGGCACAGTACCTCTTCATCTTCTGCGGAGGTCTGCTGGCTCTCTTCGTCCTGTTCGTCATCCTCTACATGGTCGGTATCGACCAGTGGATATGTATCGGCTTCGGCGCGGCATCGTCCTCCCTCCTTGTATGGCAGACCTTCGCGCTGAACGCCCGGTACGGTGAACACGGGCTGATGAAATTAGGAGCGGCACGGAGCCATCCCCGATACCTTATCAACCGGCGGCGGATAACCCGTCTGTTCAAACGACAACGAAAGGAAGAAAGACAATGAGGAATACATCGAAAATGACAACACTGGAAAACAGGTTCCCACTTTTAGCGGTGGAGCATGGCTGCATCATCTCAAAGGACGCCGACATCACGGTGGCTTTCGAGGTGGAACTACCGGAACTTTACACCGTGACGGGTGCGGAGTACGAGGCGATACACAGTTGCTGGTGCAAGGCTATCAAGGTGCTGCCGGACTACTCCGTCGTCCACAAACAGGACTGGTTCATCAAGGAACGCTACAAACCGGAGCTTCAGAAGGACGACATGAGCTTTTTAAGCCGCTCTTTCGAGCGTCACTTCAACGAGCGTCCGTACCTGAAACACACCTGCTACCTCTACCTGACCAAGACAACAAAGGAGCGTAACCGGATGCAGAGCAATTTCAGCACGCTGTGCCGGGGACATATCATCCCGAAGGAGCTGGACAGGGAAACCACGACCAAGTTCTTGGAAGCCTGCGAACAGTTCGAGCGCATCATGAACGACAGCGGGCTTGTCAGGCTGCGCCGCCTCTCCACCGATGAGATTGTGGGTACTGAGGGAAAGACGGGACTTATTGAACGCTACTTCTCGCTCATGCCGGAAGGTGACACCACCTTGCAGGACATCGAGCTTTCGGCAAGGGAGATGCGCATCGGCGACAACCGCCTGTGTCTGCACACCCTCTCCGACGCGGAAGACCTGCCGGGCAAGGTGGCTACCGACACCCGTTACGAGAAGCTCTCCACCGACCGGAGTGACTGCCGACTGTCATTCGCCTCCCCGGTGGGGCTTCTGCTCTCCTGCAACCATATCTACAACCAGTATGTGCTGATAGACAACAGTGAGGAAACCTTGCAGAAGTTCGAGAAGTCCGCCCGTAACATGCAGTCGCTATCTCGCTATTCAAGGAGCAACAGCATCAACCGCGAGTGGATAGACCAATACCTGAACGAAGCCCATTCCTACGGACTGACCTCGGTACGGGCACACTTCAACGTCATGGCGTGGAGCGACGACGCGGAGGAGCTGAAGCATATAAAGAACGACGTGGGCAGCCAGCTGGCAAGCATGGAATGCGTGCCGCGCCACAACACCATCGACTGCCCGACACTCTACTGGGCGGCGATACCCGGCAATGCGGCGGACTTCCCGGCGGAAGAGAGTTTCCACACCTTCATCGAACAGGCGGTGTGCCTGTTCACAGAGGAAACCAACTACCGCAGCTCGCTCTCGCCCTTCGGCATCAAGATGGTGGACAGGCTCACGGGAAAACCGCTGCACCTTGACATCTCCGACCTGCCCATGAAGCGAGGTATCACGACCAACCGCAACAAGTTCGTGCTGGGTCCTTCGGGCAGCGGCAAGTCTTTCTTCATGAACCACCTCGTGCGCCAATATTATGAGCAAGGCGCACATGTGGTATTGGTGGACACGGGAAACTCCTATCAGGGCTTGTGCGGCATGATCCGACGCAAGACAGGCGGAGCGGACGGTGTGTATTTCACCTACACGGAAGATAAGCCCATCAGCTTCAACCCGTTCTACACCGACGATTACATCTTCGACGTGGAGAAGAAGGACAGCATCAAGACCCTGTTGCTGACGCTCTGGAAGTCGGAGGACGACAAGGTGACAAAGACGGAGAGCGGCGAGCTGGGCAGTGCCGTGAGTGCCTATATTGAGCGCATCCAATCCGACCGTAGCATCGTGCCGTCGTTCAACACCTTCTACGAGTATATGCGTGACGACTACCGCAAGGAACTGGCACAGCGTGACATCAAGGTGGAGAAGTCCGACTTCAACATCGACAACATGCTCACCACCATGCGGCAGTATTACCGGGGCGGGCGTTACGATTTCCTGCTCAACTCCACGGAGAACATCGACCTGCTCGGCAAGCGGTTCATCGTCTTCGAGATAGATTCGATTAAAGAAAACCGCGAACTGTTCCCCGTCGTGACCATCATCATCATGGAAGCCTTCATCAACAAGATGCGGCGGCTGAAAGGCGTGCGGAAACAGCTTATCGTGGAAGAGGCTTGGAAGGCCCTCTCATCGGCGAACATGGCTGAATACCTGCGCTATATGTATAAGACGGTCAGAAAATATTACGGCGAGGCAATCGTGGTGACGCAGGAGGTGGACGACATTATCAGTTCTCCGGTGGTCAAAGAGAGCATTATCAACAACTCGGATTGTAAAATCCTGCTTGACCAAAGGAAATATATGAACAAGTTCGACCAGATACAGGCGTTGCTCGGACTGACGGAAAAGGAGAAGTCGCAGATACTCTCCATCAACATGGCGAACAACCCTTCACGGCTCTACAAGGAGGTGTGGATAGGCTTGGGCGGCACGCAGTCGGCGGTCTATGCCACGGAGGTCAGCGCGGAAGAGTATCTGGCGTACACCACCGAGGAAACGGAAAAAGTGGAGGTTTACCGTCTGGCGGAGAAGCTGGGCGACGACATCGAAGCCGCCATCCGGCAGCTTGCCGAAAGGCGGAGAAACAAGGAATAACTAAAAAACAGAATGTATCAACCAAAAAAGAAAAACGCGTATGAATTTACCAAAAGTGAAAATGCTGCAAGTCAGCAAGTGCCTTATCGGATTGGCGGTCATGATGCTGCAATCCTGCGACGTGGCCGACAACCGCCGCGACATGCTGTGCGGGAACTGGGAGAGCGTGGAGGGAAAACCTGACGTGCTTATCTACAAGGAGGGCGAAGCCTACAAAGTGACGGTGTTCCGTCGTAGCGGTCTGCGCCGCAAGCTCAAGCCGGAAACCTATCTCTTGCAGGAGGAGAACGGCAACCTGTTCATGAACACCGGCTTCCGCATCGACGTGTCCTACAACGAGGCCACGGATGTGCTGACTTTCTCGCCAAACGGGGACTATGTGCGGGTGAAGCCGCAGCCGGGACATCCGACCGAAGAATAACAACCACTAAAATCCAAAGTAACATGAGAACAAGAATAACAATGATTATCTGCCTGTGCCTGCTTTTCGCGGGCAGGGCAAGCGCACAGTGGGTCGTAAGCGATCCGGGCAATCTAGCGCAGGGCATCATCAATGCCTCCAAAAACATCATCCATACCTCCAAGACCGCCACGAACATGGTGAGCAACTTTCAGGAGACGGTGAAAATCTATCAGCAGGGCAAGAAGTATTACGATGCCCTCAAATCGGTGAACAATCTGGTCAAGGACGCCCGCAAGGTGCAGCAGACCATCCTGATGGTGGGCGACATCACAGACATCTATGTGAACAGTTTCCAACGGATGCTCCGTGACGGGAATTTCAGACCCGAAGAGCTTTCCGCAATCGCTTTCGGCTACACGAAACTGCTGGAGGAAAGCAACGAAGTGTTGACGGAACTCAGGAACGTGGTGAACATCACCACGCTCTCCATGACCGACAAGGAGCGCATGGACGTGGTGGAACGCTGCCACTCGAAGATGAAGCGTTACCGCAACCTCGTGAGCTACTACACGAACAAGAACATCTCCGTGAGTTACCTGCGTGCGAAAAAGAAGAACGACCTCGACCGCATCATGGGGCTGTACGGGAACATGAACGAAAGATACTGGTAGCCTATGAAGTTCGACAACCTTCATCAGATTTTACGTTCACTTTATGAGCAGATGATGCCGCTGTGTGGGGACATGGCTGGTGTGGCGAAAGGCATCGCCGGGCTGGGTGCGCTGTTCTACGTCGCCTACCGGGTATGGCAGTCGCTGGCGAGAGCTGAACCGATAGACGTATTCCCGATGCTCCGTCCTTTTGCCATCGGTCTGTGCATCATGTTCTTCCCGACTGTGGTGCTGGGCACGATAAACAGCATCCTCTCACCCGTCGTACAGGGCACGGCAAAGATGCTGGAGGCGGAAACGCTGGACATGAACCGATACCGGGAGCAGAAGGACAAACTGGAATACGAGGCGATGGTACGCAACCCCGAAACCGCCTACCTCGTGTCCAACGAGGAATTTGACAAGCAACTGGAGGAACTCGGCTGGTCGCCCTCCGACATGGTGACGATGGCGGGAATGTATATCGACCGGGGAATGTACAACATGAAGAAGAGCATCCGCGACTTCTTCCGCGAGATACTCGAACTGCTGTTCCAAGCCGCCGCCCTCGTGATAGACACCGTCCGCACCTTCTTTCTCGTGGTGCTGGCGATTCTCGGTCCGATAGCCTTCGCCCTGTCGGTATGGGACGGTTTCCAAAACACGCTCACGCAGTGGATATGCCGCTATATACAGGTCTATCTGTGGCTACCGGTATCGGACATGTTCAGCACCATACTGGCGAAGATACAGGTTCTGATGCTGCAAAACGACATCGAGCGGATGCAGGCAGACCCGAACTTCTCGCTGGATTCGAGCGACGGGGTGTATATCGTATTCCTCTGCATCGGCATCATCGGCTACTTTACCATTCCCACCGTTGCGGGCTGGATTATCCAAGCCGGAGGCATGGGCGGTTACGGTCGCAACGTGAACCAGATGGCGGGACGAGCCGGAAGCATGGCGGGCAGCGTGGCGGGTGCAGCCGCAGGAAACGCAGTCGGACGTGTCGGCAAATTGCTGAAATAATCAATGTGCAATCATAAATTGGAAAATATAAATGGAATTCAAATCACTTAGAAACATCGAATCGTCGTTCAGGCAGATACGCCTGTTCGGTATCGTCTTCCTCTCGCTGTGCGCCGTGGTGACGGTGTGGAGCGTGTGGAACTCCTACCGTTTCGCAGAGAAGCAACGGGAGAAAATCTATGTGCTGGACAACGGCAAGAGCCTGATGCTCGCCTTGTCTCAGGATTTGTCGCAGAACCGCCCGGCGGAGGCACGGGAACATGTGCGCCGTTTCCACGAGATGTTCTTCACGCTATCACCTGAAAAAAGCGCGATTGAACACAACGTGAAACGTGCCTTGCTGCTGGCGGACAAGAGCGTGTACCACTATTATTCGGACTTCGCGGAGAAGGGGTACTACAACCGCATCATCGCCGGGAACATCAACCAAGTGCTGAAGGTGGACAGCGTGGTGTGCGACTTCAACGCCTATCCCTACCG
>NZ_JBCOCI010000116.1:0-9767 GCF_040929485.1 Phocaeicola sp. RTP21198st1_B8_RTP21198_201120
AAATCCTGAGCAACTTTTTGTTGCTCAGGTACTTAAAAAGTTTAATTTATAATAGTGTTGCGGAATTAAGGATTATTGCTCATGAAGGACAAGCTGATTACCAAAAATTATATAGAAATACTGGCAGCCAATTTTCTATTATTCTTTGGATTCTGGTTATTAATGCCTGTATTACCTTTCTACTTGGCGGAAGTTTTCGACGCTAACAAAACAACTATAGGGGCCGTACTTTCTTGTTACACCATTGCCGCCCTGTGCATACGGCCTTTCTCCGGCTATCTGTTAGATACCTTTGCCCGCAAACCGCTTTATCTGTTGGCTTATTTCACTTTTACCGCCATCTTCGGAGGATATCTCATTGCAGGAACACTCACCTTATTTATTTTATTCCGCATTATACACGGAGTATCGTTCGGCATGGTGACAGTCAGCGGAAATACCATTGTCATTGATATCATGCCTTCTTCACGCCGTGGGGAAGGATTAGGATATTATGGGCTGGCAAACAATATAGCCATGTCCATCGGACCGATGACCGGACTCTTCCTGCATGATGCAGGAGCAGACTATACGCTTATCTTCTGTTGCTCATTAGGTTCCTGCCTGATAGGATTTCTCTGCGCCTCATTGGTAAAGACCACCTACAAACCTCCTGTAAAACGAGAACCTATATCATTGGACCGTTTCATTTTGCTTAAAGGAATACCGGCAGGTTTCAGTTTGTTATTACTATCCATCCCTTATGGCATGACCACCAATTACGTTGCAATGTATGCCAAACAAATAGGTATCCAGGCATCTACCGGTTTCTTTTTCACCTTTATGGCATTGGGAATGGCAGTTTCCCGTCTTTTCTCCGGACGCCTGGTAGACCGGGGAATGGTTACTCAAGTTATTGAAGCCGGCCTGTATCTGGTCTGCTTCTGTTTCTTCGGTTTGAGTTCATGCGGATGGCTGACAACATGGAGTCTGCAATGGACCACTTATTTTCTGTTCACCATAGCTCTTTTACTAGGTATTGGGTTCGGAACCATGTTTCCTGCCTATAACACGCTGTTTGTGAACTTGGCCCCCAACAACCAGCGTGGTACGGCAACCAGCACCTACTTGACTTCGTGGGATGTAGGTATAGGCGCCGGCATGTTATTGGGCGGATATATAGCAGAAATAGCCACCTTCAAGATGGCTTATCTATTCGGAGCTGCACTCACTGTTATCTCGTTATTTTATTTTAGAAACAAAGTGGCCCCTCACTTCCACCAACATAAGTTGCGCTAATCTTTATATGTCAGCACCATGATATGGGAAAGCCGATCGTTTACAACTGACAATTGGGTTGAAAGAATAAACGAATGGAATAAAGGAGCATTTTCCAACAGAAATGCCGGCAAATAAGGCTCGAAACGTTCCGGGTTGCGGGAAATCTTGTTCATGTCCGCCACAAGCATAAAGGCTGCGTCACGTGAAAGATTAGCTACACATTCATTGAACAATGTCCTGCTATTTCTTTCGTATGCCTCTTCCATATAATCTGCCATGGAATCTTTATCAGCAGAAATAATCAAACTATCTTCCCTTATATCTGGAATATTTTTCAATTTTTCGGCCATCTGGTTCACACAACCGCATGAATCAGGCATAAAAGTATCTCCAGTGAGATACACCACATCGCTGTTCATGTGAAAATCAAACTCACTCCAACAGCTACTATTATCCTGCAGGAAAGGCATAGACGGTGTACGTCCGTATAAAGTCAGGAAATTATGCGTTTTCTTTTTCTGCATCGCTTTGGCAAACACGGGATCATTGCTCAATGCTTTCTCCTCATCCTCACGCGCATCAATCACTTTCTCTATCAAACTTTTCTGATAACTCACCACATAGAACCCCGCCTCACTATAGACAGCTAGAAAATCATTATTGCCCAACGGATAGACTGCTATATTTTTTCCTCTGTATTTTTCTTTTTTAGGTGAAAAACTTCCCGGAGTTCTCTCTAACAACATATCTCCCAATGTTTCCTTATCATCAGCCCCCATACGGAAATATACCACCTGGTCACGCGGAGTACCCGGAGAATGGAAACTGACCACCACCCGGCTCATCTTACTGCTCAGACCATGAGCAGTATTAGTGGTATATTCGTTCAAACCTCCCAACACATAATTAAATAAACCGGGAAACTGGAAATTACCCAATTCTTCAGAATAATTCAGTTGAGGAAATTCATTCAGAAAATAATTAATATTATCACTCTCCAACACACCGATGCAATCAGCCGGTACAAGTGAGAAGAGATTGATCTCACGACTCTTATCCGTCAGGCTTAATTTAGCAAAGCCGTAAAAGCCCACAGCCGTACAAAACAATACCACTGATAGCACCATACCCAACTTGGCAACTGTCCGCAATCTCATACCCTACCTGTATTTATATTTTTTTTGCAAATATAGCAAATTATTTAAGGAAACAAACAAAAATCTTCAAAATTCCACCTTCTTTCTTATTATTCATAAATGGTTCCGGTAGAAAGTTCCAACGCTCCCCATTTAATCATAGCGTTAAATAACCTAACAAAAGAATAAGAAGATAGTTCTTCCGGCCGGATATTTTTTTCTTTTATAATTCCGCTGTCAATCAATGCTGTACGGCAAGTTCCTCTCAACAAAGGTAATTTAGGTGTAAACCAATCCTTACCATCAAACAAGGCAATATTAGCTATGGAAGTATCAGTCAGCAGTCCGCGTCTGACAATTAAAATATCATCCCGTTCTCCACGGCAGGCAAAAAGCCGGTTTAAAGCTTCCCTGTCTGTACTTTTATAAGTATAATCTATATCATCCGAATAAACCAACTGCAAAGAATGTACCGGACGCATCTGATAGGCTTCATAACTAATTTCTTTTATTCCACCGCCATCATAAATCACCCTACATTTCATTCCGCTCATCTCCGGTGTCAATTTCAGGTATTCACCTAATTCTATGCCGGCACAGTCTGGCCAGAAATGATGAAGGGTATTGTTCAGTCTTTCATTATGATAAGACAAATTACACGCTTTTCCTTGTTCTATCCGTATAGTTTCAATAAATGGGTACATAAATCTTCTGTATCATTTCATTATATTCACTTTGTAAATCACTCTTTGAAGTGATTCCTCCCCCCGCCTTATAATAAAGATTCTCTCCTTCCTGTTCTAAAAAACGGATCATCACCGCACTGTCTAAAGTCCTGCCGTCACAATAGCCCATTATACCCGTATAAAATCCACGCTCATAACTCTCCGCTTCTTCAATAATATCTATCGTCTTGGATTTGGGCGCTCCAGTTATGGAACCGGCCGGTAACAAACGAAATATAATATCTCCTATATGCGACGGGTAATCATCGGGCAAGACACCACATATTTCGGAGCTTGTCTGAAAGATAGGCCCCTTATTGGTTTCAAGCCGGTCACAATAACGATACCGGACAACTCTCACCTGTTCCGCCACCATACTCAAATCATTACGAATCAGATCTACAATGGTAGCATGTTCGGCAGTTTCTTTAGGATCATCCATCAACAGTTTTTCCGCATCAGGTAAGGTAGCGTCAATCGTTCCTTTCATGGGGAAAGATTTTATCTCGCCATCTTCTATACGAACAAAAATTTCGGGTGAGAAACAGACCAATTTATCTTTCAACCAAAGTCTATAAAGTGCTTTGGAGTACCGGAACACATCCTCCAAAGTAAGATTAGTACTGACAGGAACTTTGCAAGTCAAATTAGCGAGATAGCTGTTACCTGCCAGAATATTCCGTTTTACGATTTCAAAAGCCTGCCGGTAGTCTGCCAAAGACATTGGAACAAAGTTCCAGCCTATCCGCCCACTGTAACTTTCTGTTACAGTATCCACATTTTTCACTCCATTAAAGTTATAACGGCAACGGGTAGAATCAATCCGGCTTATTTCCTCTATCAAAGAACACTGCTGTTTATAATCTATAATAAAAAGGAAAGGCTTCCGGCTACCCGCCAACTCATTCATACGTTTTATAGCTTCCGGTCTTTTATATTGTTGCATTTTAGCTGTTAAATTATCTTGTAACAATCATTTTTCAAGGGGAACAAAGTTAAGAATTTAAAGTAAACTGTTATCTTAACATAGAGAAATTCTTTCTTTTACTTGTTTTACTCAATAAGAGATGTAAAGTCAGAACAATAATGCCAGTGACGGTAAAAAATTATGCCGGGAACATCTGTAAAGACAATCCCCGGCTTTTTAATATACTTCAGGTATCCTTCCTTAAAAAGAAAGCTGATTTTCTGAAAAAGGACATACCTTTCCCTACAAAAGAAAAGAAAATCAAGTTTTAAATGAAATGCTAATCACTTAACATCATAATAAATTATCAATTTTCAAACTATTTTTTCAAGAACTTCTCGGCACGTCCCGGAGAAAATAATTCCCACAATGAAGCCACTGTCCATCCCGGAGCAAAAATATCATTATAATAGCCTTTACCATTCTTACCGTAGTCCCAGTTAGTATGCTGGACAACCTCCGGATAATATCCTGTTTTGGCAATACCACATCGATGCCCTTCATAGGGTAACAACTGACGCATTGATGTACTGATTACCTGAGAAAAATCCGAAAAACGCTTTTC
Organism: Phocaeicola sp. RTP21198st1_B8_RTP21198_201120; assembly: GCF_040929485.1. Classification (NCBI taxonomy): domain Bacteria; kingdom Pseudomonadati; phylum Bacteroidota; class Bacteroidia; order Bacteroidales; family Bacteroidaceae; genus Phocaeicola; species Phocaeicola sp. RTP21198st1_B8_RTP21198_201120. The sequence continues at coordinate 4,654 of NZ_JBCOCI010000116.1, forward strand.
ATTATATTCTTTTGCCAACCAGTTCAATACGTCAGCGAAATCAAAAATAAAGACATCAATATGGTTATTTTCTACAGAAACATTTCCCCAGCCTCTAGTTTTCAACCCTAAATCACCCAACATCTGACCGGGGGCAAAAGGGACATCCCATGTATAGTACCATGACAATGCAAAATAAGCTGCCTTCCTCGCCAACCCAGCATAATGGGCTCGTTCAGCTCCTTTTGTAGCTAAAGCCAGATAGTAAGCAGCAGTTGACGCATACAAAGATGCCTCTTTATCCTCGCAATTAGCATCCAAAGTAGAAGAAAAATAATCGGACTTCGAAATCAATTCCTTTTCCAAATACTCCACTGTATGTTTTGCACTTGCCAAATACCGTTTATCCTTAAAATATTTATATCCCATAACCAATGGCAAAGTTGCCGAAGGGGTACTTCCCCCACTCTTGTCTACAATAGAAAAGTCATCTTTAAACTTACGAGGAAAACTACCGTCCTTATTTTGTAAACGCAGAAACATATCCAACATACTTTTTATACGCTTTTCCCACTCAGGATGTTTACGACCTTGCAGTCTTTCGTAATTCAAAAAATGAAGCAGGGCATATACCCCTTCAGACTGACGGCGGATACTATGAACAGACCCTACAAAATTACGCCTATAATGTACTACTTCATTAAAGAAACCCGTTTCCGAAAATCCATTCTGCAAATAAGAATCAAAAATTTTATAAGCATTCGTCACCAAATCCGTACGACGCTGCTGTTCTCCATATTCCAATGCATTAAAAGCATTCAACAAAGTACGTCCCACAAAACCCACTTCGGCAACATCCGTTTGGTCACAAGTAGCCGTACGCAATTCCACCCCCGAATAATAATGAGTAGGAGTATTTCCGACAAAGCTTTCCACGAAGAAATTACTCATCACTTCCTTCATTTTCTCAGGAGAATAAGGTGTATTTACAATTTGAGGACAGTTTGTATCATAAGAATATTCCCAAATATGCTGCACACATTCTGAAAAATCAGCAATTTCCGACTCATGTAATTCCCAAGTCAGAGAAAGACTCTCACCTTTACGTAATAATTGATAGGCCTCAACCGAAGGAGCCAATGTCAATTTACGAATATAAGTTTTAGGAGCTTCCTTGTAAGGAAACCCAAAAGACAAAGAAGCGATACCCGAGAGGTTTTCAAATCCTGTATAACCTATAGAGGTTTTACCAGACAATATCACTTCCCCTTCCTTATGGGTAGTCAAAGCATCCGAAGCCATATTATCCAGCCGGATAACAGAATATGTTTTCCTATTCTTTTCATCAAAAATAGCAGTCAAGGGAGTACTTAAACGGTCTTCACGAACCAACCAGCTATCCGAGGTATGAAAAGACGGCGCTTCTTGAGGAGAACGCAAGTTACGACGATACCAAAATCCAGGCATATAAAACAAACAATCATCATGATGACAACCAGTCATTACCTGCTCACCAAAATTGAAATAAACATCATCCAATGCAGTCATAAAAATGACAATACGCTGGTTGCCGTCTTTTTCTTCAACATTCTGATAAATCACCACAGGTAATTTATCGGCCGCCACCCACTGATATTCAAAATTACTATTATCCAATTGCTGCAAAGTCAGCGGATACCGCTTCGCATCATTACCAGGCACTTTCAAAGCAATGGAAGCCGAAACATTTTCCGGTGTATAGTTCACAGCTTCCGCACAAGTCATTCCTGCCAGACACACCACACTACATACAAAGTTTTTCCAATTCATATTTTTATGTATTTATTAATTACAATACAGGTTTTTCCGATTTCAATGAGGGAGAATCCGTAGCTACCACAGGCCATCCGTCTTTCCAACTTATTTTATCCATCATCAAAACACGCCCTTCAGGATGCTTTGTGGCCACTGCATGATAAAATACCCAATCATTACCCACTTTATCAGTCACAATCTCCGAATTGTGTCCTGTTCCCACAAACGAACTATTCTTATGAATCAACACTTCATGTTGGTTATCCATCATTGTCCTCCCGTTCTTATCAACATAAGGTCCAAACAAATTTTCTGAACGAGCAACTACAGTAGTGTAAGTGCTATTCAATCCTTCACAGCAAGTCCCTATGGAAGCAAAAAAATAGTAAAAACCTTCTTTTTTATGAATATAAGTTCCTTCATAAGCTGTACCAGCCACCTGCCGAGGCTTCTCCCCTTGTTTTACTGAAAGACCGTCCTCACTTAATTCAATGCCATAAATGCCCCGAAAGCTGCCCCAAAACAAAAATTTCTTTCCGGCATCTTCTATATAGAAAGGGTCAATAGAATTCTGTACATTAATCTCGTTACTCCGAAACATCAGACCATGGTCTTTAAATGGCCCCGAAAGTTTGTCTGCCGTAGCGCAACCGATACCACAGGTCCACTCACCTCCCCATTTAGACATAGAATAATAAAGTACATACGTATCATCTATCTTATTGATATCCGGAGCCCATAAGCCTCCACCCGGTTCAAAATCAGGACGCGTTCGATCCGTGAATGCTGTACCTACCCATTCCCAATTAATCAAATCCTTGGAACGATGGATCGGCAAATTACGAATATCTTCGGTTGCATACAAATAATAATAACCATCACCACCTTCTATAATAGTAGGATCGGGCAGACTATAATCTATCACCGGATTCCGGTAATAGCTGGTTTTATCACCATCAGGTATTTCTTCATGCGCAGACGATGATGAGCAAGACACCAAACAAAAGCAGATAGACAGGATCAAATTTTTTCTCATTGCAGTAATTTAGGAGTTATATATTCTTTACTGATTCTCATACGGTCTGTTCCATTCACATTCTCAAAATTTACCGTACCAATATACATAGCACGCGGATGAATATTACTTTTATCTTTGTGGGCATGGAATACAATACGAAGTTTTCCCTCTTTATCAGTGAACATGGCGCTATGCCCTACACCTACCAACCCACCAGGATTTTGCAATAATGGATTTTCGTCGTATTTAGCCCATTCCCCCATTATATCGGTAGCTGTAGCACAACCTACACCATAGAATGGACTTTCATAACTATTCGCAGAATAAGTCATATAATAAATTCCATTGTGTTTGAGAATATAAGAACCTTCATTGACTCGAGGCCACACTTCCTCCCAAGCCTGTGAAACATGAATACAAGGGCGCATCGTTTCTTTCTTAAGGGTTATCAAATCTTTTTCCAACTCGGCTATCCATACATTATTCCCATCATTAAAACGGACAAATGACAAATAAGGAGTACCGTCATCATCCATGAAAAAAGAATTATCAATACATTTCTCCTCAACAATCATAGGTTCTTGCTTATTTTGTATAAATGGTCCTACAGGGGAATCTGCCACTGCTACACAAATATGCTCATCTGCCGAATAATACATATAAAATTTACCATTCACTTCATATACTTCCGGTGCCCAAAACCAACGGTCTGCCCATGAATCCTTCTTATTCAAAGCCAGCCCTTTATATTTCCACGTTTTTAAATTATCCGAGATATAAACCTCTATTCCTTCATCCGAGTGAGTACCATAAGCATAATAAGTCCCATTGTGCAACAATATAAACGGGTCACCCAGTGGAACAGGTATTTCCAGCTCTTCCACAATTATTTCATTCACATTCTTATATTCTGAGGAACATGACTGACAAGAAGTCAATGTCCCCAACATCAATAACCAAATAAAAATCAATTTTTTTTTCATAATGCTAGTCAGTTTCCTATATGATAATACAATATTCCTTTATATACCGGAGAATAATTTCCAGAACAAAATCCTACACAAGAAGCAGGATAATGAATATCCAATCTCCCTAATTCTCTTCCGTCAACAAAAAGATAGAGCTTATTTCCCCTTCTCACCGCACGGAAATTATAAGATTCCTTTAATTGTTCTTGAATTCCCAACTTATAAATATGCCGTTCCAAATCCTGAGCGTCTTTATTAATAAAACGAATACCTTCCGTTTTTATCGGAGTAAAAGACAAACGATTATAAGCCGGATGCTCTGCCACCGTCGCCCCGCTGTTATTCAATGGATACCATTCTCCCTCATTCAAATATTCTATTGTAAATTTACTAAACATATCGTCTACAAACTCCGCCTTATTCCCTACTTCATGACGGTTCAGGTAAAGGGCATTTATCCATGAAGGCGATATAAAACGATAACATTTTTCGACAAAATCAGTATACTTCACATCAGGATAAACCATTTGTAAATGTTCCAACGGATATTTTTTATCAAGTATCTGTTGTCCTTGTTTTACAACTACCACTTCCAGCATACGCGTGATACCATTAAATTGAGCTTTTACATAGTTATCTTTATCCACATAAACCGGATAGCTTCCTGACATCTTACAATCGGACAAACCTGAAAGTTGAAAACTAAATTCATAATGATCAAGAAAATCACCTTTCAATATTTCTGAATGTTCTTTTAACTGTATCCGGTCATCATCAAATCCGATAGTATAAGTCACCCCTTCGAACAAAGCTTTTTTAGTCCGATCAAATACTCCGGGAACACCGGGTTCCGTCACAGGAATAATCTTTGTAAACAGATGTTTTTGAGGAGATGGTATTTCATCCAACCATACTTTTAAACAATCCTGATTACGTTCAATACGTAAATGATGATAAACACCCCAACGAAAATCTTTAGGCAAAGTGAAATATTCCTCCTTTTCTTTACCATTAATAATGGTACGCAAATACCAATTGTGGTTCTTTGTATCGAAACCGATATAAGCATTATTATCCACATCTTTCCACCACGCAATGATACCAGCATCTCCATCTGTTTTGACTGCTGTTTCAAACATATAAGTTGTAGAAGGTTTCACTTGTTGCAGCACTCCAAAAGAAGGTGTTTCCCCTTTCATTGAAAAAGTGGGCAAAGAAGGTTCCGGATGATAGCCATCTGTACAAGGACCGGTTATTCCTTCAACAAATAATGTTTTATTAAACCTTAATTCCGCAACACTATTATAAATTAAACTTTTTAAGTACCTGAGCAACAAAAAGTTGCTCAGGATTTT
>NZ_JBCOCI010000117.1:0-6471 GCF_040929485.1 Phocaeicola sp. RTP21198st1_B8_RTP21198_201120
GAAGGAGATTACTACATAGGCAGAACCCAGTTTGACTCTCCTGAGGTAGATCCTGAGGTCTTGATAAAAGCTGATGACGAGTACTTAAAAATAGGTGAATTCTATAAAGTGAAAATTACAGCCGCCGATGATTTTGACCTATACGCCAGCATTTTATAGGCTTTTTCCCATATAAAGTTTGGATAATGTTTGTTTTTTTACTAATATAGCAACCAAATTAACACTTTAAGCTTTGAATAACAAAGAATTTATATCTGAATTATCACGTAAACTAGGATATACAAATAAAGATACATCACAATTGGTATCCTCAGTCATTGGTGTTATGACCCAAGAATTGCAAGATGGCAACAACATTGTAATTCAGGGATTTGGTACGTTTGAGGTTAAGAAAAAATTGGAAAGAATTTCTATTAACCCGGCTACTCAACAACGTATGCTGATTCCCCCCAAGTTAGTGCTGACTTACAAACCCAGTGTAACCTTAAAAGAAAAGTTTAAATAAAATAGCCCTTATTTATAATATTATCATGAGCGAGAAAGTAACCATACAAGATATCATCGAACTTTTGGCTGAGAAACACAGCATGACTAAAAAAGATGCTGAAATCTTTGTCAAAGGAATGTTTGAACTGATAGAGGAAGCTCTAGCTACTGAAAAGTATGTAAAGGTTAAAGGACTAGGTACGTTTAAACTCACAGAGGTGGAGAGTCGTGAAAGTGTAAACGTAAATACGGGGGAAAGAATTGAAATACAGGGTCATACAAAAATATCTTTTACTCCGGATTCCAGCATGAAAGATTTAATAAATAAGCCATTTGCTCATTTTGAAACGGTTATATTAAATGAGAATACCAAATTGGAAGATACCGAAACAGAAATAGAAGGAGAGGAGGAAGATACCGTTGACGAAAACGCGCCTAAGCCTAAACAAACAGTTGCGGCTAAAGAGGTTGAACTCATAGAAACGGAAAATACAGAAGATTCTCCAAATGAGAATCCCATTGCCGCTGAAGACACTATTCCGGTTATTGAGGAAACAATTATTGAAGAACCTGTACCTTCTGTTGAAATCACAAAGGAAGAGATACAAATTATAGAACCGGGAAAAAAATCGGAAGATATTGTCACTGAAGCAGAAAAGGATATTGTTGTTGAAACGGCTGTTCCCCAAACGGTTTCTCCTTTAGCAGAAACAATAGAAGGAAACAAGGTAACAGACAAACCTCAAGAAGAAGTTATGACTATTGCCGATGCAGCCATACTGGCTGCTCATAAAGCTTGTGAAGAAAAAACATCTTTGGAAATAATAGTGCCACAAGAGGCAACCCCGTCAGAAAAAACGGTAACTGTTACTTCTAATTTTGAAAAAGAACAGAAGATAGAGGAAACAACAGAAGCACAAGAAATCTCAGGAGAGAAAAAGAACAGAGTTTCCCGGGGAATTATTCTTGTTATCATTTTGATTGTCTGCATCACAGGTGGCATATATTGGTATTTGCAATCAGATAAAACTTCGGATTTACAATCGCCGGCTACAATAAAAAACACCCAAGAACAATTGGAAGAGGATATTCCTGCAATTCCGGTTAATGACTCATTAATGCAAGGTAAAGATACCGCAAACATATGGACGGATGTTACTAGAAAAGAAACCATCAGTCAATCACAACAGACTGTATCTCCTAGTACGAAAAAGAGTTCTGGCGTTGCTGTAACTGCAAATGTTGAAAAAGAAACTTTAGCCGACACTGTAGAATATGACATAACAGGGACTAAAACTAATTACACATTACGAGAAGGAGAGAGCCTGGTAAAATTAGCTGTGAAATTCTATGGTACAAAAAAGCTATGGCCCTATATCGTGAAACATAATAAAAACATCATTAAAGATGCCGACAGAGTACCCATAGGGACTACTCTGCGTATTCCTGAATTAACTCCTAAAAAATAAGACTTCTTGTATTTTGCCTGCTTTCGACTTAAATAAAGCAGGCAAAATACAAGAAGTAAAAAAAGTGCGCTCAACTGATATTCTCACTCTACAAACCTTATCTTTGTATTTTAAAATTCTTTAGCCCAATAACCTTTAAAAAGTAGAGATGCACTTTACTTTTTTAATAAAAATTAGTTGCCGCTGTTAATTAATTACCGTAATTTTGGCTGCGTTAAATGAACAAGGCTATTTACAAGCCCGTTATTAGATCAATAAAGAAACAACTAAATAAACAAAATTATGGCTGAAGCAATTGACATTCGCGAACTAAACGAACGAATTGAAAGACAAAGTGCGTTCGTAACCAACTTAATGACTGGTATGGACCAGGTTATTGTAGGTCAGAAACATTTGGTAGAATCATTACTTATCGGTTTACTGTCCGATGGTCATATCCTGTTGGAAGGTGTTCCGGGTCTGGCAAAGACTCTGGCGATCAAAACGCTTGCATCTTTGATTGATGCCAAGTACAGCCGAATCCAGTTTACTCCAGACTTGCTGCCCGCCGACGTTATCGGTACCATGATTTATAGTCAGAAAGACGAACAATTCATAGCAAAGAAAGGTCCGATTTTTGCAAATTTCGTATTAGCCGATGAAATTAACCGTGCCCCGGCTAAAGTACAGAGTGCTTTGCTGGAAGCCATGCAGGAACGTCAAGTCACACTGAGCAAGGAAACCTTTATGCTACCCGAACCTTTCCTTGTAATGGCTACTCAGAACCCGATTGAACAGGAAGGTACCTATCCGCTTCCCGAAGCCCAGGTAGACCGTTTTATGCTGAAAGTTATTATCGACTATCCGAAGCTGGAAGAAGAAAAGAAAATCATCCGCCAAAATATTACTGGAGAGAAAATCGAAGTTCGTCCCATTCTGAAAGCAACAGATATTATGGAAGCCCGTAAAGTGGTGCGCCAAGTCTATCTAGACGAAAAGATAGAGCAATACATCGCTGATATCGTATTCGCAACCCGTTTCCCTGAAAAATATGACTTGAAAGAACTGAAAGACATGATTGGTTTCGGTGGTTCACCGCGTGCATCTATCAATTTGGCATTGGCAGCACGCAGTTATGCGTTCATCAAACGTCGTGGTTACGTAATTCCCGAAGATGTTCGTGCAGTTGCTCACGATGTGCTTCGCCACCGTATCGGCTTGACTTACGAAGCAGAGGCTATGAATATGTCTTCTGATGAAATTGTAAGCAAAATCCTGAATAAAGTGGAAGTACCCTAAGGATTGTGTTCTGAGGCAGTTCTTAATTGCTTGACAATTAGGAAGAAACCTTGGAAACAAAAGGTTGAGTACAGAGTTCCACATGGGTGGGACTGTCATTCCACCCATGTGGAACTCCCGTTTCATCTATGTGGGACCACCATCCCACATGGGTGGAACACCAAATGCATCCGTTTGAAAAACCATTCTCGATAGGAGAAAAAACAGAAACCGATGCGCCGGATAAATAAACAACATAGTACGAACAGTATGGAAACAAGTGATTTATTAAAACGGGTTCGCCAGATTGAAATCAAGACACGCGGACTTTCGAACAATATCTTTGCCGGACAGTATCACTCTGCATTCAAGGGCAAAGGTATGTCATTCTCGGAAGTACGTGAATATCAGTATGGTGACGACGTACGTGACATTGATTGGAACGTAACCGCCCGCTACAACAAACCCTTTGTCAAGGTGTTTGAAGAAGAGCGCGAATTGACGGTTATGCTCTTGATTGATGTTTCGAACAGCTTGGATTTCGGTACGGTGAAGCAGTTGAAGAAGGATATGGTGACCGAGATTGCCGCTACATTGGCATTCTCGGCCATTCAAAATAACGATAAAATCGGAGTTATTTTCTTTTCAGACCGGATTGAGAAATTCATTCCGCCTAAAAAAGGCCGTAAACATATTCTTTATATCATCCGTGAACTGCTTGATTTCAAGCCCGAGAGCAAGCGTACAGATATAAAAACGGCTGTGGAATATCTGACCAACGTGATCAAAAAACGTTGCACCACCTTTATGATAAGCGACTTTATAGATGAAAACGACTTCCGCAATGCTTTGACCATTGCCAACCGGAAACATGATATCGTAGCTATTCAGGTATACGACCGCCGCATGGCAGAGTTACCTGATGTGGGACTGATGAAAGTACGCGATGCCGAAACCGGCCACGAGCAATGGATTGACACCTCGTCACGAGCTTTGCGTCGCGCACATAATGACTGGTGGATACTGCGTCAGGGAGTATTGAATGAAACATTTACTAAAAGTAATGTGGACTCTGTATCTATCCGCACGGATCAGGATTATGTGAAATCGTTGCTTAACTTATTTGCTAAACGAAATTAAAGAATATGAATATACTGAATACTAGCAAAAAGTTCCTGAAAGCTGGAGTTTGTGCAATTATGCTGATAACAGCCGGACAGGCACAGGCACAGCAGGTTACGGTAGACGCCAGCATTGACTCGCTGCAACTTCTCATTGGCGAACAGGCTAAAGTGAAGCTGGAAATCAGCATGGATGCCAAGCAAAAACTGCAACTTCCGTTCCTACGCGATACATTGGTAAAAGGAGTGGAGATATTGGATATAGCCAAGCCTGATACCCAGATGCTGAACGATGGAAAGCGTATGCTGATAAAACAGGAATATACAATAACTTCTTTTGACTCGGCACTTTACTATCTTCCCCCATTCGAGGTGATGGTAAACGGAGAGCCTTACCGGTCCAAAGCATTGGCCGTAAAAGTATATTCCATTCCGGTAGATACGCTGCATCCCGAACAATTCTTCGGACCGAAGACCGTTCGCGAAGTACCTATCACCTGGGATGACGTATCGGCCATCGTATGGCTTACCTTGCTGATGCTTGCTTTGGGCGGACTAGCTTACTACCTGTTTGTACGCTACAAAGATAACAAGCCTATCATCAAGAAGATCAAGATTGAACCGAAGTTGCCGCCACACCAGCAGGCGTTAAAGGAAATAGAGCGTATCAAAGGAGACAAAACCTTGCGTACAGCCGATCCGAAGACCTATTATACCGAGCTGACGGATGTACTCCGTACTTATATGGAAGAACGATTCGGCTTTAACGCTATGGAGATGACTTCATCCGAAATTATTGATAAGCTACAGGAAATCAACGACAAAGAGTCTATCAAGGATTTGATGTATTTGTTCCAGACTGCCGACTTGGTGAAATTCGCCAAACATTCTCCGTTGATGAATGAAAACGATATGAATCTGGTAAACGCAGTAGACTTTATCAATAATACAAAAGTGGAACCAGACCCGAATGCAAAGCCCGAACCTACGGAAATCACCGTGGAGGAAAAGCGAAGCAAACAGGGCAGAATGATTCTGCTGGGCAGCATCAGCATCATTGTTATTGCGATTGTGGTAATTCTATATAAGGTGCTGAGTGGTGTATATAACCTCTGGTTTTAACAAATAAATACTAGGAACAATGATTTTTGCAAATATTGAATATCTATTTCTGCTGATTCTGCTCATACCTTATATAATATGGTACGTCATGAAGCGGAAGAAAACCGAGCCTACGCTTCAGGTTTCTACCACACGCATGTACATGAAGGCACCCAAAAGCTGGAAGATTTACTTGCTGCATGCTCCGTTCGTACTCCGTACGGTGGCTATCATCATGGTAATCCTGATCTTGGCACGCCCTCAGACCACAGACAATTGGCAGAATACCGAAATAGAAGGAATCGACATCATGCTAGCAGTAGACGTTTCTACCAGTATGTTGGCCGAAGACTTGAAACCCAACCGCTTGGAAGCCGCCAAACAAGTAGCTTCCGAGTTTATCAACGGCCGCCCCAATGATAATATCGGTCTGACCATCTTTGCCGGTGAGAGTTTTACCCAATGTCCGCTAACGGTAGACCATGGGGTACTGCTGAATCTGTTCAACAGCATTAAAGGCGATATCGCCCAGCGCGGACTGATTGAAGATGGTACTGCCATCGGTATGGGCATTGCCAATGCGGTGACCCGTCTGAAGGACAGCAAGGCTAAATCGAAAGTGATTATTCTGCTGACGGATGGTAGTAATAACCGTGGAGATATTTCTCCACTGACGGCAGCCGAGATAGCTAAACAGTTCGGAATCAGGATCTACACTATTGGTGTCGGTACAAACGGAACTGCTCCTTATCCGATGCAGACCTACGCAGGGACGCAATATGTGAATGTCCCCGTCGAGATAGACGAAAAGACTTTGACCGAGATTGCAGGTACAACGAACGGAAATTATTTCCGTGCCACCAGCAATTCCAAGCTGAAGGAAGTCTATCAGGAGATTGACAAACTGGAGAAAACGAAGTTGAACGTGAAAGAATTCAGCAAACGCGAAGAAGAATATCAGGTATTCGCCTGGATTGCTTTCTTCTGCATTTTGCTTGAACTTTTGTTGCGTAACTCAGTATTAAAGAAAATACCTT
>NZ_JBCOCI010000117.1:6481-9589 GCF_040929485.1 Phocaeicola sp. RTP21198st1_B8_RTP21198_201120
AGAAAGTCATGTTTCGATTTGCAGACCCGAACTTTTTATATTTACTCATCCTATTGCCGTTTTTGGTGGCGCTGTATTTGTATTCCAATTATCACCGCCGCCAAAATATTCGCAAATATGGTGATCCGGCATTGCTGAAAGGGCTTATGCCGACTATTTCCAAGTATCGTCCTGACATCAAGTTTTGGCTGACTTTTGCTGCGTTGACATTGGTTATACTGATGTTGGCCCGTCCACAGTTCGGCTCAAAGATGGAAACGGTGAAACGAAGTGGAGTGGAAGCTGTTATTGCATTAGACATTTCAAACTCTATGCTGGCAGAAGATGTGACTCCCAGTCGTTTGGACAAATCAAAGAAATTGATATCCAGACTGGTAGATACGTTCAATAATGATAAAGTAGGATTGATTGTTTTTGCAGGTGATGCTTTCACGCAATTGCCTATTACAAGCGATTATGTTTCTGCCAAGATGTTTTTGGAAACCATTAACCCGTCATTAATAACCACACAAGGTACGGATATCGGTACGGCCATCCGCCTGGCAATGAAGAGTTTTACTCCACAAGAAGGAGTGGGACGTGCGATTATTGTCATTACCGATGGTGAGAATCATGAAGGTGGGGCAGTAGAAGCAGCCCAGGAAGCAGCCGAAAAAGGTATGCAGGTATTTGTACTAGGGGTAGGTTCACCGGATGGTTCTCCAATTCCAGCTGAGAATGGTAGCAACAATTTTCGTCGCGATAAAGATGGAAATGTCATCGTCACCCGCTTGAATGAGCAAATGTGCCAGGAAATAGCCAAGGCAGGCAATGGAATGTATATCCGCGTAGATAATACCAACTCTGCCGAAAAGGTGTTGAACAATGAAATTGCTAAATTGTCAAAAGCTGATGTAGAAAGTCAGGTTTATACTGAATTCGATGAACAGTTCCAGGCTTTGGCATGGCTGGTGCTTATCCTGCTGGTGGTAGAAATGCTTATTTTGGAACGGAAGAATCCGCTTTTCAAAAATGTCAGACTATTTAAATAAGGAATGCTTATGTTACAAAAAACCTATATCACTCTGTTATTCTTACTTGTGGCAAGCTGTGCCTTCGCCCAAAAAACAGAAAGAGATTATCTGCGCAGTGGAAACAAGCTGTATAACGACAGTTTGTTTATCAAAGCGGAGGTAGATTATCGTAAGGCATTGGAAATTAACCCGAAATCAACAGATGCTATGTTCAATTTGGGAAACTCGCTCTTGATGCAGCAAAAAGCAAAGGAAGCGATGGAACAGTTTGAATCTGCTTCAAAAGTAGAAAAGGATAGAGATAAACTAGCACAGATTTATCATAACATGGGAGTTATCCTTCAGTCGTCCAAGCAGTATCCACAGTGTATAGAGGCTTATAAGGAATCTTTACGGAATAACCCGAAAGATGATGAAACTCGTTACAACTTGGCTTTGGCACAAAAGCTGTTGAAAGACCAACAGCAAAATCAAGACCAGAATCAGGATAAGAATCAAGATCAAAAACAAAATCAGAAAGACGACAAAAAGGATCAGAACAAAGACCAGCAAGAACAGGATAAGAAAGACCAACAAAATCAAAATCAGCAACAACAGCAGCAAAATAAGGATGAAATGTCCAAAGAAAATGCCCAACAATTATTGAATGCTGTGATGCAAGATGAAAAGAATGTGCAAGATAAAGTTAAAAAACAACTGCAAATTCAAGGAAAGAAGTTGGATAAAGACTGGTAATTTCTTAATTTTGGCAAATAAAAAAATAATTAGATAGCAATGAGGAAAGTAATTCTCTTATTCATATTAATAACATCGGTGCTCGGAGCATGGGCAGACGGAAATGTGACGTTTACCGCTTCTGCGCCTGATGTAGTAGTAAGCGGGGATCAGTTCCGGCTGACTTATACGGTCAACACTCAGAAAGTCAGGGATTTTCGTGCACCTAACATCAAGGGGTTCGATGTTTTAATGGGACCAAGCCGTTCACAGCAGAGTAGTACACAGATTATAAATGGTAATGTTACTTCTACTAGCTCCATTACTTTTACTTATATTTTGATGGCTGATAAAGAAGGAACTTACACCATTCCTGGTGCTACTATTGTGGCAGACGGACAAAACAAAACTTCAAATTCCGTACAAATCAAAGTATTACCGCCTGATCAAGCAAATGGTGTTGGAGGTGGAAACAATAGCGGTGGAAGAACTTCTTCACGCAGTCAGGTTGCCGGAAGCAAAATAACCAATCAAGATTTGTTTATTACCGCAACAGCAAGTAAGACTACTGTTTATGAACAGGAAGCCATCTTGTTGACTTATAAAGTTTATACACTGGTAAATCTGAGACAGTTGTACGGAAAAATGCCGGATTTGAAGAATTTCCATACACAAGAAGTAGAACTTCCCCAACAAAAGACATTCTCTTTGGAACATTATAACGGAAGAAACTATAACACTACTGTGTGGAGTCAGTATGTACTTTTTCCTCAGCAATCAGGTAAAATGGAAATTCCGTCTATTACCTTTGAAGGAGTTATAGCTCAGCAAGTGGCTTCGGACGATCCTTTTGATGCTTTCTTTAATGGTGGAAGTAACTATGTGGAAGTAAAGAAAAACATTGTTACTCCTAAGCTGACCATCAATGTGAAAGCATTGCCCGATGGCAAACCGGCTAATTTCTCTGGAGGAGTAGGAGAATTTACTATCAGTTCGTCTATCAGTACAAAAGAACTGAAAACAAATGATGCTGTAACCATTAAGTTAGTCATTTCCGGTACAGGTAATTTGAAATTGGTCAATACTCCGGAAATAGCTTTTCCAAAGGATTTTGAAGTATACGACCCAAAGATGGACAATAAATTTACATTAACTCGTGAAGGTTTGTCAGGCAATAAGGTGATAGAATATCTAGCAATTCCAAGACATGCCGGCAATTTCACTATTCCGCCTGTCGAATTTTCCTATTTTGACTTAAAAAGCAATAGTTATAAAACAATAAAAACAGAAGCTTATAGCCTAGAAGTGGAAAAAGGTGCAGGAAATGCAGATCAAATTATTGCAGACTTTACCAACAAGGAAGATTTGAAAGTATTGGGAC
>NZ_JBCOCI010000118.1:0-9476 GCF_040929485.1 Phocaeicola sp. RTP21198st1_B8_RTP21198_201120
TCTGCAAATTCAGTAATGAGAGGACGTGTAAACGCAATAAGGACGTTCAAGGGCTTAGTTGCGGATTTGAGGATTTATAAAAATGATGAAACTAATCTGGCTAATTATTGTGCCAGCATTACTATGTATCCTTGGTTGAATAATGGTACGATAGCAGTGGGAGGGAACTCTACGGCTCCTACTAACTTGAAATCTTTTTGTGGTGGATTTGTCAATATGGTTTTTATTGTATCCAGTATGTTAAGTGGTGCCTGTGCTACTCCAGAGTTTTTGATGTATATGAATTATTTCATTGGTTTGGAATATGGGCAGGAATATTATAAGTATCCCGATAAGATTGTTGATTTATCTACCAAACAAAGAACAATAGACAAAATCATTACAGACTGTTTCGAGCAAATAGTATATTCTATTAACCAGCCTACAGGGGCGCGTAATTTTCAAGCCGTCTTTTGGAATGTAGCTTACTATGACAAATATTATTTTGAAAGTCTTTTTGGTAACTTCTTTTTTCCCGATGGAAGCCAACCTGACTGGAATTCACTAAGTTGGTTGCAGAAACGTTTCATGAAATGGTTTAATAAAGAGCGTACACGTACTGTTTTAACATTTCCTGTAGAAACAATGGCGCTTTTGACTAAAGATGGTGATGTATTAGATAAGGAATATGGTGACTTTACGGCTGAAATGTATTCCGAAGGTCATTCTTTCTTTACTTATATGAGTGATAATGCAGATTCTTTAAGTAGTTGCTGCCGTCTTCGCAATGAGATACAGGACAATGGTTTCAGCTATACATTGGGAGCAGGTGGGGTTTCTACAGGCTCAAAAAGTGTGCTGACTATTAATTTGAACCGTTGCATCCAGCATGCGGTGAAATCCGGTATACTTTATCCGTTTTTTTTGGAAGAAGTGGTTGATTTGGTACACAAAGTCCAGTTGGCTTATAATGAGAATCTGAAATTGTTGCAGTCGAAAGGTATGCTGCCTTTGTTTGATGCTGGTTACATCAATATGAACCGTCAGTATCTAACTATCGGTGTTAATGGTTTGGTGGAAGCAGCGCAATTTATGGGTATTGAAATCAATGATAACCCTAAGTATGAAGCATTTGTTCAGGAGATTTTAGGAATGATTGAACGATATAATAGGAAGTACCGTACAAAGGATGTTTTGTTTAATTGCGAAATGATTCCTGCTGAGAATGTAGGAGTGAAGCACGCTAAATGGGATAAAGAAGCAGGCTTCCAAACATTCCGAGAATGTTATAACAGTTATTTCTATATTGTAGAAGACAAATCGTTGAATGTTGTCGATAAATTCCGTCTGCATGGACGCCGCTATATAAAGCATTTAACGGGAGGCTCGGCCTTGCACATGAATTTGGAAGAACATCTTAGTAAGGAGCAGTACAGACAACTACTTCGGGTAGCTGCTATAGAAGGCTGTAATTACTTTACATTTAATATACCGAATACCATTTGCAATGAATGTAAGCATATTGATAAGAGATACTTGCATGAATGTCCTGAATGTCATAGTCGGAATGTGGATTATCTGACACGTGTTATCGGGTACATGAAGCGGATCAGTAATTTTTCTCAGGCAAGGCAGAAGGAGGCTGCACAAAGATATTATGCTCCGTTACGTTGATTATGACATCGTATTTCAAGAAATTCCGGATGAAGTCACTCTGGCGATCAATCTCTCTAACTGTCCCAATAGGTGCAAGGGCTGTCATAGCCCTCATTTGTTGGAAAATGTAGGAGAATCTTTAACGGAAGAAAGTCTTGGGCATCTTTTACAGAAGTATGGAAAGGCGGTGACTTGCGTCTGTTTTATGGGAGGCGATGCCGAACCCTTTGAAGTGGAAAGGTTGGCAGGATTTCTTCACCGACAGTCTATCGCTTTGGTAAAGGTGGGTTGGTATTCGGGGAAGAATGAATTGCCGGAAGGTCTTTCCGTTCAGAACTTTGAATATATAAAGTTGGGACCGTATATTGAAAAATTGGGTGGCTTGAAATCTCCTGATACCAATCAGCATTTCTATCGGATATACGGGGATGAGATGAAAGATATTACCTATCGGTTTTGGCGTATCTGAAAAAGGCGGAAATAAATTCCGCCTTTTTCAGATAAATATATTAAGTTGGTTATGCTTCCGGTTGATAGTCTTCACCATTCTCCCATGCACTGTCGTCATTCCAGTTTTCATATAAATGGTTTACCCAAATTTGGCGAATCTCAGGATAACTGCCAAGGGCTTTCATATTACATCCGTCTTTAATACCATGATCAGCTCCGGCTTGATCTATCGGGTGGCTTTCGAATGTTCTGTCCACTTTGAATCCTAATTTCTCCAAACGTTCACGCCAGCTATATTCATTTGTATTGATTTCCACATTACTTACATCGTCATCTTCGGCCATAGCTTCCAGTCCCCAAAGGTCGTTGTGGGCATGGTCACCGGCAATTGACATGAAAGGTGCAAGATAAACATTTACTTCTGATGGGTTCAGACCGTTCTTTTCGCAATAGCTCATCACCTTAGAGTACATACAGTCGGGATATTGGGTTTTGTCAAATCCTTCTACAGGAATTCTATTAGCCGGTTCTTCCTCTATTTCTTTCGGGAAGAAAAGCATGTCACCATAATCCACAGTACCTACAAAGATATTGTTGTTGGCAGCAAGTTCCTGCAATGCTTTTTCCATGTCAGAGTACTTTTTGTTAGCATTGTAATTCTCATCCGGATTACCGTGTCCCATTAGAAGCACGATGTTGTTCTTGCCTGCTAATTTAGACTCATAGTGTTTGTAAAGTATCTCTGCTACATCTTTAGTATCTTCTGCACTGGAAAGAAGGTTGGTACCTTTCAATACATCAATATGCGGATACCATTGAATCATAAAGTATTTTTTTACATCAGTATTCATTAATGAAAGATATTCTTCGCCTGGAATTACATGCAATGATTGTACAGCCACACGTTTGTATCCTGCATCGCCTATTGCTTTCAACCATTGGTCCAATTCATAACGTGCTATGCCGGTAGATGCTTCTACACGTCCGATACATGTACGTGAAGTAAATGACATATAAATATCCGTATTGGGGAATTTAGCTTTAAAATCCTCAATCACATCATCATAAACAGAAAGGGACTCATTATAGGTACTGCCAAAAGTACAGAGCAAAATGGCTGTGTCGTGTTGCTTGGTTCTGGTTACTACATCCACAGCAGGATTAACAGTACTTTCTTCATCATCATTGTCACTACAGGAACTGAATCCTGTGCAAGTTGCGGCAGCAACAAAAGCCGCCATCAGATAATACTTGAATTGTTTCATACTAATAAAAATTAATTTATAAATTGTTGGTTATTAATTGTTTTTGAATTTAATGAGGGCGGAGACATAAAAAGTTCTTCCGGGAGTTGATGTGGCACGATTCCGTCCGAAAGGAGTACGGTCTACATAGTCAAATACATTATCTACCCCGGCATTCATCGTTAATGACCACCGTTTCATTTTTAATAATGAGTGGGCTGTGTTGATACGCCAAGTTTGGAATCCGTCGGCATTATTATCATTTATATAACGGCGTGTAGACTGATATCTGCCATAGATGCCGATACCCAAACGATACAGTTTCCATGAATGTTGCCATAAGATATTTAAATTTGCATTATGGCTGGAAGTAGCATCAATAGGAAGATATTTCATATAATCTATACCTTTGTTAGGATATTGCGCTTTTGGATCAGCATAACTATATCCGCCGGCAAGGCTGAGAGATTTTGCAGGACGATAGTTGAAGGTGAAATCCATACCATAAATACGTGCCTTTGTCAGATTCTTATATTGTTTGCTCTTTTCTACTTCAAGAAACTTTTCATCGGGAGTTACGGAAATTTCAACCAGCTCAATCATGTTGTGAAGATAATTCATGTATCCGGTTAAACTGGCTTGGAATTTTTGCCCTACGTACTCGATACCGATTGAAGCATATTGTGAGGTTTGTGCTTTTAGATCTGTGTTGCCATGATATGCAGTCAAGGCACCGCCTCCGATAACGCCGGTATAATTATAATAAAGTTCTTTAATAGTGGGTGCTTTGTAGCCTAAAGCATAAGAAGCACGCAAATTAATATGTTCTCCGGGTTTATAAAGTCCTGATATTTTCGGACTGAAATTCAATCCTGTTTCCTTGTGTTGTGTTCCTCGTACCCCGGCAGTCAGAACCAGATTTTCTCTGGCTGTCCATTCCTCCTGTATATAAGCTGCCAACGTATAAACGGAAGCGCGGTCACCGTCAATGTGATGAGGTGATTCCAAATGATTGTACTGATATTCGATTCCTGCATTTAAAATATGGTCCTCTCCAAGATAAAATACACTTTTTACCTGGCCTAATATTTGTTTCTGAATACTTTGTTTGATACGTTGACCGGCAAAGTAGGTGATACGTTCATGGCGGTCATTGTCTAGAAAATAATCAGTATGCTCGTTTAGCTTATAGTCATAGAAGTAACCGTATCTGCCATACGAGAGGTCTGCAGTCAGATAATTCCGTTTTCCTAATTTATATTTACTTCCTACTGCAAATGTATAGTTGCGATAATAAAAATCGTTGGCTTGATATTTCCAAGGACCGTGTGTACGCATTACCCAACGCTCATAATAAGTGCCTTCTGCAGTGAGGTCTAGTTTGCGATTGACTTGCCATTCAATGTTCTCGGACAGGGTATAGTTTGAAGAACGGTTTACGGTCAACATAGTAGAGCCGGATTTCAATTGATTCTGATCCCACTGCAGGTCTGTATTCCGCCAGCCATCGGTATGCCGGAAGTTGATTCCGGTTACAGATTTTATCTTTCCATAATTAAAGCCGAAACTGGTACTTTGACGTATATCACCATATTCACCTATGCGGGATGTATTGGTGAGCTCCATTTTTTCACGGTTACGTTTGGTTATGATATTGATAACTCCGGCTATTGCGTCACTGCCATAAAGTGAAGAAGCGGCCCCTTTTACAATCTCTATGCGTTCTATATTAGCTGGATTTAATTGATTCAAGTCGTTTTGCCCTCCTACATCGCCATTCATTCTTTTTCCATTTATCATGATCAGGATATAGTCATTGTTCAATCCGTTTAGTTGGATATGGCTCCCCATATCACCATCATGAAAGGTCAATGAAGGACTAAGACCACTGAGCAAATCGTCTATACTGCGTGCCTGATATTGTTCCAAAGCTTTGCTGGTTATGACTTCAGTCTGTACGGGAGCATCTTTCAGATAATGTTCAGTACCTGTACCCGTGATGACCACTTCATTCAGTAATACGGACAATTCTTTATCGTCTTTATCTTTGAGAATACTTTGGGCACTTGCAATTTGTGTACCTAATAGTAGAATAGCAAGAAGTAAATACCTCATATTGTGTTTTATTTAATTTGCAAAATAAAACATCAAGTTTCCCTCTGATAAAGAGGAATGCCACAAAGGAATAGACGTTGGAAAACGCTTGTTCGAATGGACACATACTTCTAATCCTGGAAGCTTGGTGTTTATTGTTCAACAGACTTAGCAGGTATTCTGGCTTTCCTCTGATTGGAAACCTTCCCATTTCTTCAAATGAAACAGTGGTTTTGGACTATCCAATCAACATAATGAGGATTTACAGCTGCAGGTACAGCCCCGGATTTACACCGGATTCCCTTGCATCGGGCTATGTGATAGTCCGATTACTAATTCTGTTGCAAAGATATAGGTTTATTTTATATTATCTTCGATAAGTCTTTGATTTTTTTAGCTTTTAAATTTTAAAGACAAACTGATATAGAATGAACGTCCGGGGGTAAGAGTTGCATAATTGCTGTTATAAGGACGATCATCCGTATAATCGAACAGGTTTTCTATGCCACATCCGGGTTCTATGATTACAGATTTTAAGTTGAAAGAATGGCGTGTGTTTAAATCCCACAATTGATAGTCGGGAGCATAGCCATAACTTTTAGAGAAACGTTTGCTGTTGATACGACCGTTCAAATTTATGTTCAACCGATATATCTTCCATGAATGCGCCCATTGGGCATTGATATTGTATGCGTTTTTAATACTTTTGTCGATGGGTTGTTCCAATTCCACGTCTTGGGTATTAAGATGAGTATATCCTCCGCTTAAATTGAACCCGGCACCTAGGTATGCATTGGCGGATACATTGATTCCGTATACTTTAGCCTCCGCTATATTATCACGTTGACGAACTTCCTTATGACCATATTGCTCCATAGCTTTATCTCCCGTGGCAATCGTATTATAATCTATCATGTCACGAATATTATTATAAAAAGCATTGACTGATACAGAAAAACGCTCATGTACATACTCTGCACTCAATGAGAAATAATCATTCTTTTCCGGCTTTAAATCCAAATTGCCTATTGTCAACCTGTCATTTTTTTTAGCTATGTCAGTGGCATAGAGTTCAGACAGGGTAGGAGTTCGGAAACCTGCTGCATAGGAGGCACGGAAATTGAATTTGCCGGGTTTATACATCAGTGCTACATTGGGAGTGGCATGATTTTTGAAATTTTCATGATAAATGTAACGTACACCGATCAAAGCCTGTAGATTTCTCAGTAACTTTATTTCATCTTGTGCAAACAAGGCCAGTGTATAAGCATCTTCTTTAGCTATATTGTCTGTTTGACTTTTCAAGACATCAACGATATATTCTGTGCCGACTGAAAGTTTGTGCCGGCCACCTAATTTAAAGATACCTTTTATGCTAAGATTGTGATTGCGGGTCCGTTTGCGCACTTGCTCTTCACCTGCTTTTCCATTATAAGTTTTATTGTCTTTAAAAAAACAATAAGAGGAAGAAAAATGATCGGCGTAATAGTCTGCGGTAATATAATTCCCTTTACTTATCATGTATTGGGTACCAATACCATAATTAAAGGTTTCATGCAATATGTTGTAGTCGTATGCTTCATAAGGGCGGCGTGTCTTGTTGTCATAATATCCGCCGCGGGCATAAAAGGAGAGTTTGTCGGTAGCATCAAAAGTGAATTTTTGATTGACAGTATTTGCATAGAATCCTGTAGAAGCTACTTTCCCGGTTTCTTCCAGTTCATGAGTTTTGGAGTTCTCTTCGTATGGATTCAGTTGCCATCCCTCGGCCTGCTGACGGCGGTAAGAGGTGTAGGAGCCGAACTTGCCGGTATTGACATCTGCGTTTACGGACTGGGTAAAACGTCCTTTACTGGCATAGCGGGTATCGCTGGAAACATTGATAGCATTTTTTGCATCATCAGTAATAATGTTGATTACTCCTCCGATAGCATTTGTTCCGTAAAGAGCGGAAGAGGCACCGTTCAATATTTCAATACGTTTGATTTTGGCAACATTGATTCGGGCGTAAGTATCATCTCCATACAGGCGTTTGCCATTTTCCAGAAAAATGAAATAATCATCAGGCAATCCATTCAGACTCAATGTTGTACCCATACCGTTGGTCATACTTGAGAAAGATGGGGTCAGCTTTTGTAAGGCCTCGTCCAGCGATGTTACACTGGCATTACTTAAATCCTTTGCGGTGATAACGGAAACAGGCACGGGACTATCCGTCATGCGGTGGTGTGTTCCTGTTCCGGTTACTACTACCTGGCCTATATTGGTAAAACTGTCTTGTAGCTTGATAAGAAGATTTTTTTCACCCCCTTTTGTGGTGACAGATTTGGGTGTGTAACTGACATGCGTGATTCTTAATACATGTTTTCCATCAGGAAGATTGTTGATATTAAACTCGCCTTTACCATTTGTGGTGCATCCTGAAAGGCTTTGGTCAATACGAATATTAGCCCCCACTACAGGTTCGTTGGTATCGGCACTCACAATCTTTCCACTGATACTGACTTGTGCCAGTACGTCAATAGCCAGACAGCTTAAAGTAATTGCTGTCAATAATAATTTTACTTTCATCGAAAGAATTTAAGAATTAATAATTGGCTTTCCTGACCCCGGGAGAGCGTGATTATCTATGTTTTGATTTGGCAGGTTTCCTGGCTTCACCCTGAAAAGCGCCTTCCCATTTCTTCATTTTCGAAACAGTGGCATAGCGAGAGTTGCTTTTCATCAAATGGGTTTCACAGTAGCGGGCACTGCTTCGGATTCCACAACCGAATTCCCTTTTATACAGATAGAGAAAAAATATCTGTATCACCAAACCGGGCGCAAAGGTAGACAATTATTTTATATATGTTTTAAGATTAGTGAAAAAATGACTGCTTAAAACGGAAAGAATATTGAAAAGAGGAGGGGATTTTGAACCGTAGAAGTGAATTTGATTCACTCCTACGGCAATATGAATTTGCAATAATTCGGATAGTGATTTCAGGCAAGCGCCAATATTAATATTTGTGCTGTAAGCACACGTAAAAACATGGTGAGCGGATAAACGGTGGCATAACCTACTGCCGGAGCGTCACAAGAGGTCAAATCATTGGAGTAGGCTAATGCGGGCGGATTGGTGGTGGCTCCGGACAATACTCCGATCAAGGTGTAATAGTTCAGTTTATAAACATATCGTCCTATTATTCCTACAATCAGTAAAGGCAGCAGCGTAATAATGGCGCCGTATGCTATCCATACATATCCGCCTTCGTTAATAATTGTTTCGATGAATCCTTTACCGGCTCCTAATCCTACGCAAGCAAGGAAAAGTGAGATACCGATTTCACGTACCATCAAATTGGCACTTATGGTGGTATAGGTTATCAATTTATAATGTGGTCCGAAACGGCTTATCAGGATGGACACAATAAGGGGGCCTCCTGCCAGTCCCAGTTTTACCGGTTGAGGGATACCGGGGAATAAAAAAGGAGTGCTTCCTAAAATACACCCTAATGCGATGCCTAAGAAAATAGGAATCAGGTTGGGATGATTCAAACGTTTCATGGAATTACCTAGAATCTTTTCGGCATGGGCTACAGCCAGTTCGCTACCCACAATCTTTACCCGGTCACCCATTTGCAATTGCAGGTTGGGAGTGGCCACAAGGTCTACACCCGAACGGTTTACACGGGTAATGCTTGCTCCGAAGTTATTCCTGATTTTTAGTTGAGCCAATGTCTTGCCATTCAATTCAGGCTTGGTGATCAGAATTTTTCTGGAAATAAGTTGTTTGTTCTGGAAATCCCATTCCACATTCACTTGTTTTCCAAAAAATACAGTGATAGCTTCTACATCTATCGGATTGGCGATAACAAGGATTTCATCGTGCATGTGAAATACTGTAGTGGAGTTCACTAGTTCTGTTTGTTTGTCTCCGTCACAATGCCGTATGCGTGAAATCACAAAATCACGATTCACCAATGGCTTGATTTCTTTTACCTCAAATCCGCAACTAAGCCCTTGAACGTCCTTATTGCGTTTACACGTCCTCTCATTACTGAATTTGCAGAT
>NZ_JBCOCI010000119.1:0-9322 GCF_040929485.1 Phocaeicola sp. RTP21198st1_B8_RTP21198_201120
TTCCACCTTTTGAAAGGGCCGTCTGTTGTATCAAGTACTATGAGGGACTACATCGAAAAAAAGATTATCCTTACGTTGGATATGGACATCGACTGCGACCCGGAGAAAGGTATTCATCCGAGATGACTGCCACAGAATCAGAGTCACTTCTCCGTAAAGACCTTAAAGAGCTCTGTTCCTTGTTTCGTCCCTACGGTAAAGACTCACTGCTCTTATCCGAAATTTCGGATAACAAAAGTTATCCAAACCAAAATATTATCCCAACTTGACTTTTTACTATATTGAATATCAGTAAATTGTTATATTTTGGTAGCAGATAATAAAGAGTGATTGTTCCATTATTCAAGAACAGTCACTCATTTATTACTAAGTATTATCTCAATCCAAGAACTGTTGCTAATGAATCTTTATTTCTGATTTTCTTATATTTCTTTTCAACGCCTAAAGTCAGATTGTCTTCCATAGAGCATAAAGCTTGTATCATTTGTTCTGATGAAACTCCTACGTATTTCATTGTCGTTTCAATGCTCTCATGCCCCAATAGTTTTTGTATCTGCGCCAAGTTTACACCGTCTTCCAACCAATGGGTAGCCCGTGCATGCCGAAAACTATGGCAATGAAAATCTACAGGAATTTCAAGTAGCCCCTGAGACGCAATCCTAACATACATTTTCAACCGCTTGCTAATCGCTTCTGAAGTGATTTTTTTGTTTGCATGGCCATATATGGGGAAAAATACAAAATCAGAAGGTAACGGATTTGCCGGATGGAACAACTTCACATAATGTCTCAGTATTCTTACCATGCTGTTCAACAAATAAATGGTACGTTGTTTATTCCCTTTACCCAAAACAAGAATGTAACCTTTCGTTTCATCCAGGTGCAGTGCCGACAGCCTCAATGATAATATTTCATCTATTCTTGTTCCAGTACTATATAGAAGATTGAACAAGGCAAAATCCCTCTTACCTATCAATGTACGTGTATTGATGCTTGCAAAAATCCGTTTGATTGTATCTTTTGTGATTACTTCCACTTGTTTTTTAGGTTGCTGCATTCTTTTTATTTCAGCGGCATCACAATCATATTTTATGAATTGGATTTTCTTGTGCGCAAGGAAACGGAGGAAATTTTTCAATATGGAGAGGCGATGATTGCATGTTTGCGGGCTGCATTTTCTTACTTCTTTCAGCCACGCAATCCATTCTTCAATCCAGTCCTTACGGAAGCATTCCCCACAAAGGGTATTTGATGTGACTCCTTTTGAGGATTCAAGGAAGTCTATATAGATTCCCATTCCCTCTCCGTATGATTTTAAAGCGTTATGGCTCAGATTCCTTATACACGGAAGATAGACCGTATGCCACTCATGGATGGCATCGGCGATAATTGAATGTTCTGCTTTAGTCTTCATATTCAAAATAGTCGTTTAAATCAGGCAAAAGTTCTTCATACCCACATCCTGTCAGATTTTCCAACTGGTGTGCAAACAGCGGTACAAGCCTGTAATAATATAATGTGTTTTGAATGTAACGGTGTCCCATGGAACGGCTGAGATATAAGAGTTTGTCCATCCATTCAATGCCGCAGTGATCCCAACCGTTTATGTTCACGACCGCATAGTGACTGCGAAAATCATATGCTCTTGCGTGTGCCGTACTGACTTTCTTCCATACTTTCTTAAAACTTGCCGTTACCCATTCTCCGGAATATGGTTTGTCATACTCGTTAGGAAAGAATGTCTTTCTTCCGGGCATGAGATTTTCCATTTTGACATTATACATCTGCAATAGCGACCACATGGATTCGTGCAAGGCAACCCGATGTTCATCTATGCTCTTTGTGTATCTTATATTTATAACACCGGATTGCAAGTCTACGTCTTCTACTCTGAGCAGACGGGCTTCTGTTGTACGCATCCCTGTACTGTACAAAAGTCGGAAAAAGACCGGAACTTCCACTTTCATAAGCGCAGCCCTCATGTCACGGCAATTTATTGGAGGTTCGAGATTGTCCGCTTCATTAAAGAATCTTGCAAGCTCTTCTGGAGTAAACGGATGTGGTTCGAATGATGTGACATTGACTCTTGGAATGGTGGATGGAAGAGGAATATTTACAAAACCACGGCTATTCGCATATTTCAGAAATCCTCTGACACCTACAATTCTGTTATTGCATGACTTTGCGGATTCCGTTTTTTTCTTCTTGCAATAATCAAGGACAATTTCTTCTGTAAGAACTTCGGCTGACGGATAATTTTGAGCGCAGAAGTCATTGAAACGGCGAATCTTGTCCATTGTCCGCCTACTGAATTTCCCAGAAGCTCTTTTGTAAAGTTCATATTTCTTGACTATATGGGATATTGCGGAATAAGAGTATGGCTGTTCTGAAACAGGAATACGCTTTGGCTTAGGTGTGTATTTTATATCCGGAGGATATGATGGCAATTTGAACGGTGCCCCATATTTCGACCGGATATAACGGATGAAGCGCCTCAAAATAATGCATCTGTTACGGTTTGTATAATAGCTTTCCTTATCTGTCCTTGATGCCCATCCGGAGATAATATCATCCGACAGCACTCCGCCATGATTCATACAGTACTTGGCGAAAGAGTTCAGGTATATGCGGGTTATATAGTCACATTTTCCGATACCGGAGATGAAATTGACATATTCAGACATCAAATCTGCAAATTGGGGTAGATGTGAATCTGTTTTCATTCGAACAACTCCTTTCTTATTGGATAACATTCAATATTGATTCCGCATTCTCTCAGATGAGGGATGTCAGCATCTATATATGGGACTATAGATGAAGAACAGATATGTCCTAAAATATGGCTGATGACCCTAATCTCGGTACCTTTACCAAGTAATTTAGAGGCGAGGTTGTGCCGAAATACGCTGACTCCACGCCCGGATTCACCTTTTCTAAGGTTTAGTTTCTCAAAGACTGTATTGACAATGGTGCCGATACTTTTGTTCTCCAACCTTTCTGTCGTATTCTTCTTGTTGGGAAACAGATACACGGATCCGGCCTCATTGTCCCGTTCATTCCGTATGTAATCAAACAATGAGTTTCCAACATGGGGAAGAAGGGGCAACACTATCGGATTACCAGTCTTTTCCTGGACGAAGCTGACTCGTTCCTTCTTCCAATCTATGTCTGTCAATTTCAAGTTGGCAATGTCACATCCTCTTATGCCAGTATATAAAGCCAATGAAACTATAGCTTTTTCCCTGAAAGTCAAAATATTGTTAGAGTCTGACAAAGCATTTTTTATCACATTGATTTCATCATCCTTAAGATAGTTGAAGTTTTTCCTTTCATATTTCAAATCAGGGAAATAACCTAATACTTTTTTCATGTCGTATAAATCCCCCAACTCTTTAAGGGCTGACGCTATGTGACCGCAATATGTCCTTGAACGCTTTTGCTGTTCTTCTTTAAGGAAAAAGGACAAAACATGTTCTTCTTTGATTTCATCCAATGAAGAGACGTGGAACTTTTGCATCTCAAAAAGGAACATTGTAACGGCATCGGTTTCCATTTTTACTGTGGACTTCTTTTTATGTTCTGCGGCACGCTTCCGATAAATGTCTATAACTTTCCGAAAACTGGGGTTAAGCATATTATACCTGGAAGGATAGCATAACGGAACAAAGGACTTCTTGTCCGGGTAGTGCCCAAATTCATCATATGCTTGGATAGTACGTAAATGCATCATCCTAAGATCCAATGTCGCTTTTGTATATCCCCTTGTACGGATAAACTTTTCTGCAAACTGTTCATACGAATGAAAACATCCTTCATGTTCAAAAAGAAGTCTTAAAACAAATTTTACTCCTTTGATGTACTGAGTGTCATAACCACGGGAAACGAGGTTGTCCAGTAACTTCTTCTGGCTTAATTTTAACTGTGCTATATTCATATTCTTCCTATTGGCTTTAGTGCCATTAGCAAAGATATAGGAATGTATTATCCAAACCTATTCATCCTATAACAGAATGATTTACAGAATAAAAAACTATATTTTTAGGATAATGCTGGGGTTTGGATAACAAAAGACTGTCACGCCCGAACTTGCGGAACATGGCGCAGAACTTCCGCAAGTCTTTCCGCAGGAGCGCGTCCGCCTGCCGCTTCGTCATGGTGCGTGCCGAATACCTTTCCCCCGGCTGCACCTGATGCCCCCAGCCCACGTATGGGTGGTGTTTCTCCGAATGCCAGCCCTCGAAATACTTCGTACACCGAACCGCCCGCTCGAAAGGCGGCAGGCGGTAGATTGCCGCCTGCCCGTCCGTCCCCTTCTGACGGCTGTCCCGTGCGGACACGGAACAGACCGCCAGTAGCGAACAGAGGATAGCCATGAATACACGCATCATCTTGGCAGAGGTTTGTAATTGCCGATGGGGATGACGGTCTGAATGTCGTCCTTCACGTTCCGGTTGTTGAAGTTAAATTCCAATTCGTAGGAATTTTTGAAATTGTCCTCCACCACCACGATGAAGTTGTGCGCCTCGTCGCCCTCAGCCGTATAGTACAGCCGGAACTTCTCGTTTTCGAGCAGGTAGCGGTCATTGGGCAGGAAAGTGATGCCATTGTCCATCTTCAGCGTGCCTTCCCCCTCGAACTGGAAATACCGGATGGTGTAGAGCGTGTTGGCAAATTCGCCTGTCTTTTTCAGCTCACAGCGGATTTCCACCGTCTGCCCCTTTGTCACCTTGTTGGGTACGGGCATCGTTTCCACCGTGAACGGATAGGATTGCTGGATGTCCATGTCATCGTCACACGATGCGAGCGTGAGCGACACGGCGGCGAACAGGCAGAGTGCCAACGCCTTGAAGATGGATGTTCTCTTGTTCTTGTTGTTCAGTATGTTCATTGTCCTTTGATTTTTAAGTTATTGTTCATTTCTTTTTTTGCTGTCCGTTGCAGATACTCGTTCAAGTCCTTGCAACCGTCATAGAGTGCGGAACGGTCACAGACACGTCCGCCGTAGTGTCCTTTGAGGACTTCCAGCGTCCTCCGCCCGGATTCGTCACGGTCGAGGAAGCAGTCGATGCGCCCGTACCCGTCCAAGTGTTTCACCGCCTTGCCTACGTTGGCGACGGAGTTCAGCACAAGGCTGTCGCCATTGCCGCCTATGCCGAGTGTGTCAGCGGACAGAAAGTCCATGAAACCCTCGAACACGCTGCATACGTCAGAGGCGGTATCTTCCGGTTTTATCAGTGACACATCTTTGGGTGGTATGCAACCCTTAAAATAGCGGCTCCGGATTTCGTAGCCACCAGCCACGTTCGGGAAGCCAACTGTGAAATACCGCTTTCCACGCACGCCATAGTTCAGGCGGCAGCAGTGGCGGGATGCAACGGCATAAGGGATGCCCCGTTCCGCCAGATAGTCCGTCAGTGGTGAGCGGAGCAGCGGGACGGCTTCCACTCCCTCAAAGGCAGGTTCGGACGGTTCCGGCAGGTACAACGGCTTTTTCGCTGAGACAAATGGCATACGCACAGTTTCCGCTATGAATCCCGCCTGCGCCATGAAGTCACCGCTTCGGGCAAACTCCCCGGCAAGCGTGAAGATGTCACCGCCCTTGCCCAAGCCGAAGTCGTACCAGAGCCGTTTCGCCACGTTCACGCGGAAAGAGGGCGTGCGCTCATTGCGGTATGGCGCATGATACCACAGCTCGTTTCCGCTCCTTCGGACAGGCTCATGTCCCAACCGTGCGAGAAAGTCCGCGAGGGATATTTGCCTCATAGTGTCTATATCCGTCCGTTCCATGCGGCGCATCAGTTGATGATGAACTTTATACCCATGCCCCACTGCGTATGAAATTTCTTCGTGTCGCCACCCCACAGGCAACGCTCCCGGAGGTTGGCGAGCAGGGCGATACGGTCAGCCACGTAAAACTCCACGTCCAGCGTCAGCGCACCGCCATAGACGAAGGCGTCCCGGTCATGCAGTGTCGAGCCGTCATGCAGCACCTTTTCGCCCCAATTCACCGATTCATACCCGGCGAGAGCCGAAGCCCCCGCATAGACGAACACGATTTTACGGGCATCGGAAAGTATCTTGAAATAGTAGCCGCCTTCCGCCGTGAACTGCGCCACAGGTATGGAAGTGTCCTTGTAGGGGTTGTTCTTCAGAATATACTCACCTCCGAACACCCATTTATTACCCTTCTTCGTGTAGGTGGAGAGAGCCGCCCCGAAACTGTACCCGCCGTCGTTACCGCCGGGTTTGAAGCCGTCTGCCAGATTCGCCCTGACCTCGATACCCTGCATCTTCGGCAGGCATCGCTGGGCGTGCGCCTGCCCCGTGAAGAGTGCAAGCGACGCGATGATTATTGCGATGTGCTTTCTCATGGTCAGCGCACTTGGAGTTCGTTAATCGTGTTTGCACGTACCAAATCCTCATTTTCGATCACGAAAGACTGGTGGCGACCTCCGTTCTTCTCGTTCAGCTCCACCACGAGGCACTTGCCGTCGGGGATGGTGAACTTCGCCATCGTGAAGACCGTGCGCTCGCTTTTTTTGCCCGGCACGAACGTGGCGTAGTTCTGTGCGCGGAGCGGCAGGATGACACGCTCCTGCACGGCGGTACGCTTCGCCACCTTCTTGTCCACGATTTTCCATGTGATGTAGTCCACATCGAAAGGCACGTTGCTCTGGTTCCTGATTTCCGTGTGGAAATACAGAAGCCCGTTGTGCGTGTATATGCCTTTCAGAAGGTACTGGATGCCGAAACGCTTGCAGCCGATATGCTTCACCTCACGTTTGTTCTGCTTGTGGATGGACTTCATGATAAGGCGCACCAGCATCGGGCTTTCGCTGCCCAGCTCTTTCAGGTAGATTTCCTGCGCGTTGTTCGGGCGGTTCACCGCCTCGCCGTCATGGATGAAGTCGCACATCTCCACATTGAGCAGCAGCGGCTCGGCGGCGTACTTCACGTTGAAGGTGTAGAAACTCCCGTCCTCCGTGATGACAGACATGTTGGTTTCGTTCGGGAAGTTCCTCACGGTTGCCTTCACACGGATGACGTTCTCCGCTCCGTCGGCTTTGCCCGCGATCAGGTCGGGCGAGCCTAAATCGACATAGCGCACCTCCGCCGGGAAGATGACATGCACGGTCTTGTCGTAGGTCACTTCCAAGCCGTGCGGGGGAACCATGCGGTCAAAGCCCAGCTTTCTCGTCAGACCGTGATACAGGTCGCCGTCCGCCTCCTTCTGCGGATAGACCTCCTTTGTCAAGGTCGGTTGGTCACTTCCGTTGCTTTGCCCAACGGTTACGTTTTCCTGCGCGTTGGCAGTTGCGATGCCCATAGCGAGGGCAAACATCATGATTACTTTTTTCATTTTACTTTGGATTTTTAGTGGTAAATAAAAATTTGATTATTTCCTTAATTCACTCCTTGATAGAGCATGACCCTGTACCCGGCTTTCAGATGCACTTTGACGGTGCGCATCTTCTTGGCTATATACTGGCTCGTGCCTTGTATCAGCCCCTTGCCCAAGTCGGAGGCGAGCTGCGCCCCGGCATTGGTGGAGATGTTGATGCTGCTCCCCAGCGAGCCGCCCATGTTGGCGGCAACCTCCCGGACAGCGTTCATCTCCATCGAGTTGGGGATGAATATGCCGGGCTGTCCGTCCGTGTCATAGACCTCCAACTCCACCGGGATAACCGTACCGTCGTGTTCCAGCGAGGTGATTTCGATAGCGAGCCGTTCGCCCTGAATCTTGGCTGCGCCGACCACCACCGCATTACGGGGAATGATCCGGTCTGCTACCGCCATCGGCTCCAGCAAGCGCAACCTGACCGCCTGCCCGTCCGTCACGCTCTGCGCCCCATAGACACATGCCGGTATGGTGTTCCTGTCCGATACGGTTGTAATGCCCACCGCCGTGTTGAAACTGCGGTTGCGTTCCTGCGAGAAGGAAGCGACAAATTCGGCATTGCTCACGGGCTGTCCGAGCGAGGACACCACCTGATGCGTCACCTGCCTGACGGGTTTTGCCGTATTCTTTCCGGCTTTCTGCACGGGGGACGGCTCTGTGGTCTGTCCCGCCGCCTGCGTGCCGTTCTGACCGCCCATGTACTTCGCCGCCAGCTCGTAGGATTTTTCCATGAGTGCCACCTGCTCGTCCATCGTGGAGCTTCTCTCTTTTCCGCTTTCCAGTTCGGATTCGAGCGTGGCGATGCGTTCCAGCAGTTCGTCCATCTCCGCATTGTCGTTCTTCGGCTGCTCGTAGAAGTTGCCGAGTGTGGCATTGAGGTCACGGTAGGCAGCTGCCGAGGACTGGATGGTTTTCGGCGCGGGCTTCACCGCCTCTTCCGTTCCGCCGGGATTGGCAAGGTCGAAGTCGCTGTCCCCATCCGCTGCCGCCGTTTCGCGGTCGAACAGGTCGCCCAACTGCTGCATGGCGCGGCTGCGGTTCTCCTGCCGTTCCTCCATTGCCCCCTGCTCGTAGGCTTTCGCCTTGTCACCGATAATCCGGCGGTTCTCCTTGTCCGCGTCGGGCATCTCGATGTTGTAGCCGCTTGTTCCCGGTTCCTGCTCCTTGCCGGAGGACGGGGCGAATATCAGCCACATCGCCCCGATGAATACCAGCACCATAGCGGGAAGCACTATCATTTTCTGACGTTTCAGCCGTTGGGCTTCGGTCAGCGGCTTGCGCTCCTTCTTCGGCTTGTCGTTGCCGGGAGCCGTCTTGTTTTCGGGCTTGCTCTCCGTCTTGTTCTCAATCTTCGTTTCGTTCTTTGTCTGTTCCATATAAATAAGGTATTAAGTGATTTTCCGTTTTTTGCTGTACGGACAGTTCCACCTGTCCGGCATGGTCTGTCACCATCCGGCTACCGTCATTCCTGCCGATGTCATAGACGGCTTTACCGAAAGTGTAGAGGGCAAGCGTGGCGAATGCGGCGAGCATTGCCAGCACGATGCGCCTGCGTGTCTTCGGCGGCAAACCGTCCAGATAGCCCCTGAGCCTTGCCACCAGCATTTTCTTTTTGTCATGGAGTTTCCAATATGCGCCCCAAAATGATTTCTTGATTTTCTTCATATCCGTTTACCTTTTGATGGTTTGTAAATCCTTGTTCTCGATGATGGTGAATCCCTCGATGGTGAACCCGTTGGGGTTGTCGTCCGAACGAGACGAGTTCAAGAGGCGACAAGTGGTCACGAGGCTGCGCTCTGTGACGTTGCTCTGCCGGATGATCTTCTGCGTGGCGTAGGTCACGGCACGGTAGGGATAGCCGTTGAAGTCGCACACCACGCTGTCCACCTTCAGCACTTGGTTGATGTTCCCGGCGATGATGCG